>CAIVZW010000440.1 GCA_903910495.1 uncultured beta proteobacterium | reverse complement strand
GATCTGGCGCACGAATTCCGCACGCCGATCAGCAATCTGATGACGCAGACGCAGGTCACGCTGTCCAGACCGAGAACGCCGGACGACTATCGGGAGGTACTGGCCTCCAACGCTGAAGAGTTCGAGCGCCTTTCGCGCATGATTGCCGACATGCTGTTCATCGCCAAGGCCGACGAGGGGCAGATCATCCCTTCACGAGAGAAGCTCGATCTGGCGCCGCTGGTCGGTGATCTGGTCGACTATCATCGCCTGGTTGCCGAAGAGAAGTGTGTTTCGATGACTTGCCAGGGGATGGGAAGCATGTACGGTGATCCATTGATGATCCGACGCGTGATCAGCAATTTGCTGTCCAACGCCATCCGCCATACGCCGTCCGGTGGCTGTGTCAGCGTCACGATAACAGCGCAGGAAGCGGGACCGGTGAGGATTACCGTGAGCAATAGCGGCGAAACCATTCCGGCATGGCATCTGCCGCGGCTGTTTGACCGCTTCTACCGAGCCGATCCGTCGCGGACAGGCGAGGGAGGGCATTCCGGTCTGGGTCTGGCGATCGTCAGATCGATTGTCGAGGCGCATGGCGGAGGCGTTTCCGTGGTCTCCGATGCGCGCGGAACGTCCTTCATCGTGGTGTTTCAGGGCGCAGATTGAAGCGCAGTCCTCGCCGGCGCGGGTAGAATACGCCTCATGAATATTCTTGCTCTAGAAACGGCCACCGATCCCGGTTCCATTGCCCTCTGGTGCGACGGAGTCATTGTCGCGCGCAGCTGCCCGAGCGGGCTTTCGAATTCCGAAACGCTGCTGCCGCTGGCCGCGGACACCCTGCGCGAAGCCGGGCTGGGTTTTGCCGATGTGCACGCCATCGCCTTCGGTGCCGGCCCCGGATCATTTACCGGCCTGCGCGTGGCCTGCGGCGTAGCCCAGGGGCTGGCGGTGGCACGTGATCTGCCGCTGCTCGGCATCGGCACACTGGAGACCATGGCGCTGGCCAGTAGTGGCGAGCGGGTGATCGTGGCGCTTGATGCGCGCATGGGAGAGGTTTATTACGGTATTTTTGTACACGGCAAACTGCAGGGCGAGATCGGTGTCCATTCCCCGGATGCCGTGCCCTTGCCCGATTCGGCCGGCTGGCTGGCTTGCGGCAACGGACTGGCGGCTTATCCGGAATTGTGCTCGCGACTGTCGCCCTGTGTCGATGTCTGGATGCCGGAACTGATGCCTGCTGCCGAAGCGCTTGTCCGGCTGGCGGCACCGCGTCTTGAGCGGGGTGAACAGATCGACCCGGCCGATGCCGCACCCCTCTACGTGCGCGACAAGGTGGCCAAAACCGTGAGCGAGCGGCTGGCCGAGGGAGGCAAGGCCTGATGAACGCCGTGCTCGAAGCGCGCCTTGAAATGCTGCCGATGGCGATGAGCGATGTCGACGAGGTGCTGGCCATCGAATACCGCGTCTGCCTTTTCCCCTGGGGCCGGGCCAATTTCACGGATTCGATGGCCAGTGGCTACAGTTGCTGGGTGTGTCGGGTGGATGGCGAACTGGTGGGCTACTTCGTGCTCATGCTGGCCGTGGATGAGGCCCATCTGTTGACGATCAGTGTCGCCGAAAAGCGTCAGGGGCTGGGCTTCGGTGCGCGTCTGCTGCGTCACGCCATGAGCGTGGCGCGCGAGCGGGGAGCGAAGATCCTGCTGCTCGAAGTGCGTCCGTCGAATGCCAGGGCGCTTGAGTTGTATCGCCATTTCGGTTTCCGTCAGATCGGTGTGCGGCGCGCCTATTATCCGGCGCAGCAGGGGCGTGAGGATGCGCTGGTGCTGACGCATGAATTGCTTGAGGTGCTGGCATGAAACTGAACCGTGAGCGTATCCTTGACGAGATGGGATTGACGCCGCAGTGGGTACTGCGCGAGGAACCGCCGGTTGAACGCCGCGCGAAAAAACTGCCGCAAGCGGCGGCAACACCCGTACCGGCCGCCGGGGTGTCTGTTCCGCAATCGCAATCCCCTTGCTTTGTTTCGACCAGAATTGCATTCCTTGAGCGAATCGCCGAGGCAGCTTGGGGCGAGTTGCGTCAGAGCATTGCCGTGTGCAGCGCCTGCGGCCTCTGCGCGCAGCGCAAACAAGCCGTTCCGGGCGTCGGTGACGAGAATGCCGACTGGCTGTTCATTGGTGAAGGGCCAGGTGCGGAGGAAGACGAGCGTGGCGAGCCTTTCGTCGGCCAGGCCGGCAAACTGCTCGATGCGATGCTGGCG
>CAIVZW010000439.1 GCA_903910495.1 uncultured beta proteobacterium | reverse complement strand
CCTACCAGCACTGGCAGCTTGAAACAGACGCAGAAGGCATCGTCTGGGCCACACTCGACACGGCGGGAGAGTCGGCCAATACCTTGTCGGCTGCCGTGATGAGCGAACTGGGGCAGCTTCTCGAGCGGCTTGAGCACAACCCGCCAAAAGGACTGATCTTCCGTTCAGGCAAAACCGCCGGATTCATCGCCGGTGCCGATATTCAGGAATTCACCCAGCTCGGCACGCCGGAAAAGGCCCGCGAGCTGGTGGCGCGCGGCTGGAATCTCTTCAACAGGCTGGCCGCAGTACCTTGCCCGACCCTGGCGCTGGTGCGCGGACACTGCCTGGGTGGCGGGCTCGAACTGGCGCTGGCGTGCCGCTATCTGTTGGCCGTCGACGAGCCGGGTACCAGATTCGGGCTGCCGGAAGTGATGCTCGGCATCTTCCCCGGTTGGGGGGGCATGCTGCGTCTGCCGCAGCGCGTTGGCGCGCAGGCGGCACTGGACATGATGCTCACGGGCAAGACCGTCGATGCGCAACGAGCAGAGCGCATGGGGCTGGCTGATGATTGTGTGCCGCCACGGGTGATGGACAGCGCTGCACGATTGATGCTGCTCTCCGGCGCGCCGCGCCGCTCGTTGCCGGTGCAGGCGCGTTTGCTCAACGGCCCGCTCAGGGGATTCGTTGCCCGCCGGGCGAAGCAGCAGGCCGCCCGGCGCGCGCGGCCCGAGCATTATCCGGCGCCTTACGCCATCATCGACCTCTGGGCCAGGTACGGGGGCAATGCACTGGCCGCGCCGCAACTGATAGCCGCGATCGTAAATTCGGCTACGGCAGGCAATCTGCTGCGCGTTTACTTCATGCAGGAGCGACTCAAAGGCTTTGGCAGGGAAAGCGATTTCAAAGCAAAGCGCGTGCATGTCGTCGGCGCCGGCGTCATGGGCGGCGATATTGCTGCCTGGTGTGCTTTGCGCGGGCTGACAGTGACCCTGCAGGATCAGGGTATGGAGCGTATCGTACCGGCGCTCAGGCGCGCCTATGCCGCGTGGAGCAAGCGCATCCGCGACACGCTGCAGTTGCGCGACGTGATCGACCGGCTGATTCCCGACCCCGGGGGCCACGGCGCGGCGCAAGCCGATGTGGTGATCGAGGCGATTTTCGAGAACCTCGAAGCCAAGCACGCGCTGCTCAGAAAACTCGAAGCCGTGATGAAGCCGGATGCCGTGCTGGCGACCAACACCTCCAGCCTGAAACTCGAAGATCTGCGTAGCGTGCTGACCAATCCGGCGCGTCTGGTCGGTATCCACTTCTTCAACCCGGTGGCGAAAATGCCGCTCGTCGAGGTGGTTTCCGCCGCCGGTGGAAATCCCGAAATGGCCCGCCGCGCTGCCGCCTTCGTCAGGCAGATCGACCGTCTGCCCTTGCCGGTCAGGAGTGCGCCGGGCTTTCTGGTCAACGCCGTGCTTGGCCCCTACCTACTCGAAGCGCTGCACGCTGTCGATGAAGGCCTGGCCGCGGAGACGGTGGATGCGGCGATGCTTGACTTCGGGATGCCCATGGGGCCGATCGAACTCGTCGATAGGGTCGGGCTTGATATCGTCATGGCCGCCGGCAAGGGGCTGGCCGGAGCGAAGCTTGCGCCGCCTCAGTGCCTGCTCGATCGCGTCAATGCGGGTCATCTCGGCAAGAAAACCGGCCAGGGGTTCTACGATTACCGCGGCGAAAAAAAGGCCAAGGGGCCGGTAGGCACGGTGCCGGCCGGTCTGGCCGGGCGTTTGCTCAAGCCGCTTATTGAACGGACGCAACAACTCGTTGCCGAAGGAATTGTCGCCGATGCTGATCTGGCCGACGCCGGCGTGATCTTCGGTACCGGTTTCGCCCCGTTCACCGGCGGACCGCTCAACTACGCAAGGAACCGAAATGCCTGATCAAGCCAGTAATCCAGTGCTCCTGCCGGAGGGCATGCCAGCGCTGCGCGTGATGCCGATGCCGGCCGATGTCAATGCCAACGGCGATGTCTTTGGCGGCTGGATCATGTCGCAGGTCGATATTGCCGGTGCCACGGTAGCCATGCGCCGCGCCCGTGGCCGAGTGGCGACGGTGTCGGTTGACTCGTTTTCCTTCAAGCAGCCGATCTCGGTTGGCGATATTGTCAGCTTCTTCGCCAGAATTGTCGCGACCGGGCGGACCTCGATCAAGGTGGACGTCGCGGTCTACGCCGAGCGCAACCCGGTACAGCCGGTCATCGTCAAGGTCACCGAGGCCGTGCTGACCTATGTAGCAATAAACCAACAGGGCGGCAAGCGCGAGCTGCCCTGCGACGAACAATAAGGGTGTTTTGTCGTTTTGGCCTTAAAATCGCGTCTGTATTCATTCAAGGCGTGGCTTTTTGCAAACGCCATTAAAATAAGCATTCCAAAGGAGGCTGTATGGCACGAGGTCTTTCCATGAAGTTGATTCCGGCATTGCTGCTGGCCGCTTTCTCGGGTGCGGCAAGCGCGTCCGGTTTCCAGCTT
>CAIVZW010000438.1 GCA_903910495.1 uncultured beta proteobacterium | reverse complement strand
GGGCGAAGTTCACCACATTGAGCACGCCAAAAATCAGCGTGAAGCCGATCGCCATCAGTGCGTAGATGAAGCCGACCGAAAGGCCGTTCACCAGTTGCTGAACGAAAAAAATATCAAACATGGTCATTATACCGGCTGGCCTCTCGGCCAGCCGGTTGCTCCGGCAGAAGGATTGGTCGGGTTTACTTCAGGAGCACGTATTTGCCGTTCTGGATCTGCAGCTTGGTCAGCACCTTGGACGGCTCGCGCGTCTTCGGATCGAATGACGTGATGCCGGTCACGCCAGGGAAGTCCTTGGTCGCGGCCAGCGCATCGCGCACCTTGGCGCGGGTGGCGTTGGCGCCGCCCGCGGCGACGATGGAGTTCAAGACAATGTTGGTCGCGTCAAAAGCCTGGGCGGCGAACATCTGCGGCCTGCTGCCGTAACGCGCTTCGTATTCCTTGACGAAAGCCTGCACGTGCGGCTCGGGGCTTTCGACCAGGAAAGTGGTCGACAAGTAGAGCGTGTTGGCAGCCGGACCGGCCAGGTCGAGCAGCTTCTGCTCATACAGCGACGAGGTCGCATAGACCTGCTGCTTCAAGCCCATCTGCACCTTCTGTTGCAGGAAGGCCGAACCGTCCTCGTAGAACGAGCCGAGGTAAATCGCGTCGGGATTGCTGCGCGCGACCTTGGTCAGAATCGAGCGGAAGTCGCGTGTTCCCGGATTGAACATTTCGGTCTCGGTCACTTCGCCGCCGTTGGCCTTGACCGCATCGGCAAAGTACTTCACCACCGACTGGCCCCAGTCGTTCTGGATCGCCACGATGGCGATCTTCTTGGCGCCGTTGGCGTTGGCCCAGTTGGCGATCAGCGGACCCTCGTAGGCCTGCGTCGTGATGTTGCGGAACTGGTATTCGCTGATCTTGACGAAATCGGGGTGCGACGCCGTTTGCGAGAGCTGCGCCAGCTTGTTCTGCGCGTAGACCGGGGCGGCAGCCATCGAGACGCCCGAGCTGAAATCACCGATCGCCGCGACAATGCTCGCGTCATCGGCAAATTTTTTCGCGATATTCACGCCTTCTTTGGCGTCGCCCTTGCTGTCCTCGAACTTGAGCTGCACGGTCACGCCGGGCAGCTTGCCGGATTTGTTGAAGTTCTCGACAGCCAGCGTCGCCGAGTTGCGGAATAGCACGCCGTACTGTGCGTTCTCGCCGCTCAGAGGCGCATGGTAGCCAATGGCCACCGTCTTGTTCTGAGCATAAGCGCCATAGGAAAACATCGCCAGGCAGATCGTTGCCAATAGCGTTCGGCATTGTTTGGTCATGATTCATTTCTCCAGATAAAAATCAGTATTAACGAAGCAAAGGTAGATCAACAACTAGTGCATCAAGACACGCCTACTGACAGAGACAAAAAATCATCTTGCTGATATTGCCAGCGATACCGATTCAGCTACGGTCCTGCACGAATCAGCAAGATAGCACACGAGATACGGCAACGTACAAGCACAAAATATTATAAGCATATGAATTTCAAGCATACTCACGGTAGCGTGCTTCATCAACATCGAAAACCGTGCTTAACAACAATCGCACTACTTTCGTAACAAAATTTCATGCAATTCCTACACGCCGACTATCTTGAATGACTAAAGCAATTTATGAACCAGGCTGATGCTAGGGATTTCTGAATCGTCCAATATCCCCAACCTCTATCTCAATTTCGTTGCCTTCCCAAATTTATGTAGATACTTAGGGAAGCACTGAATAAGTCGTCACACCGGCGAAAGCCGGTGTCCAGTACCTTGATTTTCCTGGCTCTGCATTCCCTACGGTCAGATTCCGGCACCCCAAGGGTACTTCCTTCGGGGCGCTTTCGCCGGAATGACAATTCGTCATTTAATCAGCGCATCCTTAGATGCTTTCTGCAGCACGACTTCCTGAAGCGTTTGTTACACTCCATGAAAATGATCCATTTGCGAACAAGTTGAGTGAAACAGGCGATTCATGAAGATAAGCT
>CAIVZW010000437.1 GCA_903910495.1 uncultured beta proteobacterium | reverse complement strand
TCTCAAGGGCCTGAAATGAAGGCGCTGCGATGAGCCTCTCGGCTGGCGACCTCGGACTGCTGGCGGCGCCCTTTGCCGCCGGGCTGGTGGTGCTCGCCACCCACGTGCCGCTGGGCATGACGGTGCTGCGGCGGGGCATCATCTTCATCGACCTCGCCGTGGCGCAGGTGGCGGCGCTTGGCGTCATCGCCGCCGGCTTGCTGCATCTGGAAGACGACTGGGGCGAGCTGGCGCCCTGGGCAACCCAGTTTGCCGCTGCCGTTGCTGCCTTGGCCGCCGCCGCGTTGCTGACTTACTGCGAGCGCCGCTGGCCGGACATCCAGGAAGCGCTGATCGGCCTGCTGTTCGTCGCCGCTGCCGCTGCCGGCATCCTGCTGCTGGCGGGCAACCCGCACGGCGGCGAGCACCTGCGCGACCTGTTGGCCGGGCAGATCCTCTGGGTGAGCTGGTCGCAGATCGGGGCCGTCGCCGCCGTCTCGGCCGGTGTACTGGCGGCGCGCGCCTGGCTGGTGCGGCGGGGCACCGAGGGCGGCTTTGCGTTCTACGCGCTGTTCGCCGTGACTGTCACCGCCTCGGTGCAGCTCGTCGGCGTGTTGCTGGTGTTCGCCAGCCTGATCGCCCCGGCAGTGGCGACACGCGGGTTGCCGGAGAGACAGCGCTTCCCCCGCGCTTACGCTGTCGGCGCGCTGGGCTATGGTATCGGCCTCGCCGCCTCGCTGGCCGCCGACCTGCCGGCCGGTGCCGCTGCGGTTTGCACGCTCGTGCTGCTGGCGGCCGGCGGTCTGTTCCTTTGGCGCCGTCCCGCTAGCGCCGACTTTTCGTAACACTAACCTACCAAGGAGAATCCAGTTGAAACTGACTGCCATCACACTTGCCATCGCATTGTTGGCCTTCGGTGGCGCGGCCATTGCCGCCGGACCGCACGCCGAGCACGAGAAGCATGCCCGAGAACACCAGACCTGGACGAAGGAGCACCAAGACTGGCGCAAGGACCATGAGCGCGCTCGTGCCGCGATTACCACGCTGCAGAAGCATATCGAAGAACACGAAAAGGCGATCGATGCGCACGAGAAGGACATGGCCGAACACGAGGCGCGCATTCAGGCGCACGAGGAAGCGCTCAAGACCGGCAAGGCCGATCCGGCGATGGCGGCCGAGCACAAGCAGCAGGTGGCGAAGCATCGCGAACACCTGCGCCACCACAAGGCGATGGCCAAACACCATGCCGAGGTGATGGATCTGGTGAAACGTATCGAGCGCCTTAACAAGACGACGGCGCACTGAGCGATGAACGCGCCGTTCGATCCATCGCTGGCCGGGGCGGCGGCCGTGGCTCGCTGCGCCGAGGCCAGCGACCTCGTGGCCATTTTCGAGGACGCCGTGCAGATTGCGGTACTACCGCGCGTCGAAGATGCGACGATCACCGGCTACCTGGCGCAGGCTACCGCCGCCGGTTCGCTGGGCGTCGGCTTCCGCATCACGCTTCGGCCTGGCGATCGGCCTGATGTGTCGGGCTTACCCGACCGGCCAGGGCGCAGCGCATTGGCCGACGACCTTGCCGCGCTGGCCGAGCTGTATGGCGACCTGCTCGGCTGCGATGCCGTCGGGCTGCGCCTGGAAGTCGTCGGCCGCGCCATGTGCCCGCGCTTCCATGTCGATCATGTCGGCATCCGCATGCTCTGCACGTATCGCGGGCCGGGCACGGAATGGCTGGACGAGCATTGTGCCGACCGTCGCTTTCTCGGCGCGCGTAGTGGCGGCTTGCCCGACGAGGTCTCGGGGATGATCCTTGATCCGGCAGGCATCCATGCCGTGCCGCCCTGCGCCATTGTCCTGCTCAAGGGCGACTTGTGGCAGGGCAATGCCGGCCGGGGGAATATCCATCGCTCACCGCAGGTGCCAGAGGATCAGGTGCCGCGTGTGCTGGTGGCCATCGATGCAGTTTGGGATTGACAAGGAGACAACATCAAACATTGGATGAGATTGCTGATGGTACCGATCAAGGCTATCGGCGACTGAAGGGTGGCTTACCGCTAGACTGCCTCACGACAAGGACTGATCTGGCAACGGCAGCAACGGCTGAGGGGCCGCCCG
>CAIVZW010000436.1 GCA_903910495.1 uncultured beta proteobacterium | reverse complement strand
CCTTTCAAGCATAAACACCCCCCGATCGTCATTGCCGATCCCCAAACCCAGGGCTCTGCCGAAGAGTTCTGCTCCGCCCTGCGAAGACTGACGCACGGTCGTCCGGTGATTCTTTACAGTGACAGTGTCGATGACACTTTTGTGCGCCGCATGGGACTTAAGTGGCTACATAAATCGCAGGCCGGTAGCAATGAATTACTTGAAGCTGTTCGTTCGGCCGTCGTCAAAACCAACCTGGAAGATCAGCCATGAGCGAGTTGCGACGAGTGATGTGCGTTGAAGATGATCCGGATATCCGGATGATTCTCGAATTCAGCCTCACCACGGTGGGTGGATACGAGGTCTGTTTGTGTTCAGGAGGTCACGCGGCCCTGGCGCAAGCACCATCGTTCAGACCCGACCTGGTCCTGCTGGATGTCATGATGCCCGGCCTTACCGGCCCCGAGACGCTTGTCGCCTTGCGCAAGCAACCCGGGATGAAAGGTGTGCCGGTGGTGTTCATGACGGCTAAAGCCATGCCTGACGAAGTCGAGAAATTGCTCCAGTACGGAGCCACGGGGGTGATCGTCAAGCCGTTTAACCTGACCGCGCTACCCCAGGACATTCGCATTTATTGGGAGTACGGGCGTGACATCTGCGCTGACTGAAGGTCTGTCCTCAACGATTCAGGCGCAGTTCGAAGTATTGCGCCAACGCTTTGTCGATGGCCTGCCAGCGCGCTGGCTGGAAATTCATGACGCTGTGGCGCCTCTAGCCCTTCAGGGGACGCTTCACCGTCTCTCGGGGAGTGCGGGAAGCTATGGCTTCGAGCGCCTGAGCCAGTGTGCGCGGGAAGCCGAGGCGCTGGCGATTTCCGGTGCCCATGTGGCCTTGGCGCAAGCTCTGAACTTGCTGGAAACCGAGATTGGACGGGCCAGATCGGCGGTCAGGGATGGCCGCCCTCCTGACTCAAGCTGATTTTGTCACATTGTGGTGACATTATTAAAACGAAGCATTGATTTAATACAGGCATCTTAATCCTGAATAGCGAACACAAATGATGGAACTCAAGGGAATAATCGAAGACAACGATGTGCTGGTCATCGAACTGCGTCAGTACAACCTGGACGCCAGCAATGTGCGCGAGTTCAAGGACGCCGTGCAGACCTTGATTCAAGAGCACACACGGGTCGTTCTGGACATGTCAGGCGTCAAGTTTGTGGACAGCTCGGGCTTAGGCGCATTGATTTCCTGCTTGCGCCAGTTGAATGGCCGCCACGGTGATTTCAAGCTTTGCGCCATGTCCAAGACAGTGCGTGCGTTGTTTGAATTGATGCGCATGCACCGTGTGTTCAACATACACGATTCGCGTGAGGACGCAGTCCGCTCCTTCGCCTGAAACCCTCGTCCCAATCCCTGCGAACCCGTCGCGCCGCCACGCGAAGCGCGCCAAAAGGTTTGCAATTCCGACACATCCTTGCGACCCGGATCGGTTTCAATACGCCCATCGGGTAATTCACCCCTTACCCTTGGAACCGGATTCCCCTCTTCATGAACATGCGGATCGAAACCCTACGCGGCCTGGCTTGCCTGCTGTTGGTGCTTTACCACGTGGTAGGCGCGGACCGTAATTATGGTCTGCGGGTGGAAGACGGGCCGGTTCGCTGGGTCAATGATGCTCTGGTTTACCTGCGCATGCCCTTGTTCATTTTCATATCCGGTCTGGTTTATGGTCTGCGCCCTTTTAGCGGTGACAGTCGTGCCTTTCTAGTGGGCAAGGCGCGGCGACTGTTGATTCCCATGCTGGTCGTGGGCAGCTTGTTTGCACTGTTGCAAGCCTTGACCCCGGGCGCCAACTCATCGGTGGGGCCATGGTACCTTCTGCATGTGCAACCGGTAGCACACTATTGGTTTGTCGAATCCGCATTCTTGGTTTTTCTGGTCATCTGGTCCCTCGAACGAGAACACCTGATCCGGCACGGCAAAGGCTTTCTGGTGGTGCTGGCACTAGCGTGTGCCTTGTATTTTACGACGCGCGGCTGGCACTGGTTCGGCATTGAGGGAGCAATCTACCTGATGCCGTATTTTCTCCTTGGGCTGGCTTTTCCGCGCTTTCATCTTGAATCACGACTCGCCAAGCCCTGGATCCGGCTTGGCCTGGCTACGCTGGCAATCGTCGCCGTGCTAGCAATGGGCATGCCCGTTCCCAGCCCTGATCGCCGCACCTTAGGCGTGCTGGTGGCGGGCATGTCTTTATGCCTGTTGTGTTTGAACTCCGGTGTCGTTATTCCATCGCTCGCCAGTGTAGGGCGCTACTCGTATGCGATTTATCTTTTCCACATTTTCTTCACCGCGTCCACCAGGATTGGGCTCCATCTGTTGAAAATCGATTACCTGTTCCTCGATATTCTGCTGGGCGTAACGCTGGGACTGGCCGGGCCCATGGCGATTAGTCATATTGCCTGCCGCTTCAGGTGGCCGGCGCTGTTGCTGCTGGGGGAATCCGTCCACGGCGGCAATCGGTCAGGCTTGGGTCGGGATCACCTCGCCCGGGATCGCTGAATAGTGATGCCTCCTGTGGATACTTTATTTCAGGCGCTCTCCAGCGCGGTTTCGGCTTGGGAACAGACCATAGATCGGGTGTCCTGGTACCACGGCCTTATTTTCGCCGCCTACCTTGGCGCAGCCTGGCTCTGTTTGTTGAATGGCCATGTCGCCAAGGGAGAACGAGAAGCCCATACGCTGTGGTACGCGGTTGCAATACTGTTGTGCGTGCTGGGAGTCAATGCCGTGCTCCATATGGATTTGTTTTTCACCGACGTCCTGCGCGAGGTGGCCATACTGGCGGGTTGGTACGCCAAGCGCAGGCTGGTGCAATACCTGATGATCTGCACATTCGTGTTAATGGTTTTGCTCGCGGCAAGATGGCTGCATACGGCCTTCTTCGCCTGCAATGTGCCTGCCAATACGGTAGCTTGGGGTTTGGCGGCAATGCTGATGCTCGTGGCTGTTCGCACCGTGTCCGTACACGGCACTGATGCAGTGATTAACCTGCGGTTAAGCGGGATCTCTTTGGGCCGATTAGTTGAGTTTGCCGCTATCGGCCTGGTCGTGCATGGCGCGTTACGCTGCCTGCAATTGCGTTGAAAAGGCTAATAGTCGCCATGACTTGCGTTCCCATCATGGAAGATAGACCGACAAAACCCAACCGAAGAATCGACATTCAAGGACTGCGCGCCCTGGCGGTTCTATTGGTCGTCATTTTCCATGCCGGCTTGCCCTTGCCTGGGGGATTTGCCGGCGTTGATGTGTTCTTTGTCATCTCCGGCTTTGTCATTACCAGCATGTTGGTGAGCGAGCTGGAGAGTTGCCACCGACTGGACCTGACAAAATTTTATTTTCGCCGCATCCGCCGCTTGCTTCCTGCCCTTGCCACCACATCCATCGGCGTTGCGCTGGCCGCAATTCTGGCCAATCCGATTGGTACCCAGGTTACGACTGCGCTGACGGGCATTGCCACTTCACTGTTCGTTGCAAACGGCTACCTGTACCGCTCGGCGCCGGGTTATTTCAGCCCCGGCGCGGAGTTCAATCCGATGCTGCACACCTGGTCGCTCGCCGTTGAGGAGCAGTTCTATTTTGTATTTCCACTCCTGCTGGTTCTCGGCTGGAGGGTGGCCGGACCGTCTGCCCGCCTGCACAGCCGTCGTCTTGCCGCAGCGGCGCTGATTCTGGTTTTGCTCTGCCTTTCGTTCTGGATTTCCTGCGCGATGTCTTATGGGCGCCCACTCCTGCCCGGCATCAGCGCCCCGGCGCAATTCGCGTTTTATGCGTCACCGACCCGGGCCTGGGAGTTCGCCGCCGGAGCGCTTTTGGCATTTGGCAGCGGCTGGCTCGGACGACTGCCCGCCCGCCTCGCCCTGGTAAGTAGTGTCGCAGGTCTGGCGCTGATGGGCTGGTCGGCCTTCGCCATCGATGGCAGCATGTTTTTCCCGGGTTGGGCGGCGGCGGTGCCGGTAGCGGCCACCCTGCTCCTGATCGCCGGCGGTGGGGCAGGCTCCAATTGGGTCACGCAACTTCTTTCAATGCAACCGGTCGTGTGGATCGGGGATCGTTCGTATGGCTGGTACCTCTGGCATTGGCCGTTTGTCGTATTTACACGGGCGTTGCTGCCGGGTTCTGCGACTGCGATTGTGATCGCGTCTGTCTTGTCGATCATTCCGGCGTGGGCTTCGTACCGCTTCATTGAAACGCCGATACGTTCGGCGAAGAACCTCTCCAAACGCTCGACATTGATGCTGGCTGCCATCTGCATATTCGCTCCAATCCTTGCGTATGGAACCCTGCTCTTGGCCAACCGGGCCATCATGGCCTCCCCTGGGGCGCTGCAGATTGGGGCAGCACTGCAACTGCATGTCGATGAAGTACGGCACTGCGAAGGTGTCAAGTCGCTGCAGTCCGCTACTCAAAATGACTGTACCTGGCGGGTGGCGAAAGCGCGCGGTAGCGTTCTGCTGCTGGGTGACTCGAACGCCGGCCACTTTAGCGAACCTGTCGTGCTGGCCGGAAACGCCGCTGGCTATGACGTTACCATCGCAACCTTGGCCGCCTGTCCCTTTGTTGATTTGCAGATTTTCAGCAATGGCGTGCCCAACCAACACTGTCAGGCTTTCGTTGCCAGCGCCCTGGCCGAGATTGAAAAACGTCGTCCGAACCTGATTATTCTGGCCACGGCAACGGACGGCTATATCGAGGAGCCCTCTACCTCCTTGCGAACCCTCCAGGTATCTACGTTGGCGGAAACGCCGGCTGACAAGGCGGTGCTTTGGACGGCCGGCTTGTCCTCGATGCTGGCCCGGATGAGCGGCTCTTCTCCGGTACTCCTGGTTCACCCCATTCCACGCTTTCGCACCTGGACGCTTGCCAGTTGCGCGGCCTACAAAGTTCTTTTTGATCCCATGGCTTGCTCCGGGACAACAACGCGAGAAGAAGTCTATGCGTGGCGCCAGCGCGCCATCGACAGTGAGGCGGCAGCTATAGCGCGCAATCCCGGGACAACCGGACTTGATCTGACGGACATTCTGTGCCCCACGCCGACCTGCGCTGTATCCTCGGGCGGCATGTGGATCTTCCGTGACGGCGCACACCTCAGTGTGCCAGGCTCTTTGACGCTTTCCGCCCAATTCAAGGCGGCCATCGAAAAAAACGCACGCCCTTAGCTTCGGTCTTGCAATTCTTGGGCAGCGCGCCATTCAATCAGGACGTTCTTGCCTGTCGGAACTTCGAACGGCCGCTCGCTGCCGGCAATTATTTGCCCCTTTAAGCGAGCGTTTTTGTAAGACCATGGTTTGCGCTGATTAAAGCGGCTCATAGCAGGCAATTGGCATAGTTCACACTTTTGCGATGCTTTTTCCTGCCGTGAGAATAGCATTTCAAGCAACCGGCTCGCACCAACCATGCAGACGTATACCGACGCGCTCAGTTGGGCCGACGCTTAATCCACAAGAATCAGGAAATGCCAATGATCGTCATAAGCTCTACTTTTGTTGCCGAGCCGCTGGAGCCCCCCCTCACCTTCATGCTGGCGGAGTTGGGGATGGAGCAGAAAATACATTTTGCACCCTACCACCAGGTCTTCCAGGAACTGCTGACGCCCGGCAGTGATTTTGACAACAACCGCAAGGGCATCAACATCGCCCTGGTCCGTCTTGAGGATTTCGTCCGTGAGCAGGCTGTGCACGACGCAGCCTGCCAGACCGTGACCAGGATTGCCGACGAGTTGGGCGGCGCACTGGCGGGATTTGCCGCTGCCACCAAGTGCAGGCTGCTGCTGAGCGTACTGCCCGCCTCTCCGCGCGTGGCCCCGGCCCTTGCGGCGGTCATCGAAACCGCCTCGGCAGACCTGCTGGCGCGCGTGGCAATGCAGGGTGGCATCGAGGTGTTGACGCAGGACGAAATCGCGCTCGTCGCGGCGGCTGAAGAGTACGATGCCACGCGCGACGAACTCGCCCACATTCCGTTTTCCGACGCCCATTTCGCTTCGCTCGCGCTGGCCGTGGCGCGCCGCATTCACGCCTTGCTTGTGCCCTGCGCAAAGGTGCTGGTGCTGGACTGTGACAACACCTTGTGGCGCGGTGTGGTAGGAGAAGATGGCATTGAAGGCATTGCGCTCACACAGCCGTTTTTAGCGCTTCAGGATTTCGCGCTGGCACAGCAGCGCAAGGGCATCCTGCTGTGCCTCGCCAGCAAGAATGCGCAAGCGGATGTGCTGGAAGTGCTGGACACGCATGGCGACATGCGGCTGCGCACGAGCGACGTGGTGGCCCATCGCATCAACTGGCTGCCCAAGGCAGGCAACCTGCGATCACTTGCGCAGGAGCTCAATCTGGGTCTCGATGCTTTTGTATTCATGGATGACAACCCTCTGGAATGCGCCCAGATGCGCGCCGAGTTGCCGCAAGTGGTGACACTGCAGGTTCCAGCCGAGGCCGGCATTGCCGACTGGCTGCGTCATCTCTGGATGTTCGACCAACAGGCCACTACCGACGAGGATGTCAAGCGCACCCAGAGGTACCTGGAAAACAGGGCGCGTCGATCGCTTGAGGCGAGTGTCGGCGATATTGGCGAATTCCTTTCCGCGCTGGACCTGCAGATCGACATCCGGACGCCGGCCGAGGACGAGTGGCCGCGCATCGGGCAACTGACGCAACGCACCAACCAGTTCAATTTCACCACCCGGCGGCGTTCCGCCCAGGAACTCCAGGAAATGCAGGCGCAAGGTGCGCAGGTGCTTCGGGTGCGCGTGAGCGATCGATTTGGAGACTACGGCCTGGTCGGGGTACTGATCGCGCAGGCTTGCGGCCAGGCCTGTGAAGTCGATACCTTCTTGCTCAGTTGTCGTGTGCTCGGTCGCGGCGTCGAGCACGCCATGCTGCGCAGCCTGGGGGATGTGGCGCATGAACTCGGCTTGAGTGCGCTTCATCTGCACCTGATCAGTACGCCTCGAAATGAGCCGGCCCGTTCATTTGCCGAAAGTATTGCCGCAGCGAACTGCGAATCCTCGGCAGAAGGTATGGTCTATCGCCTGCCGGTGGCGCAAGCCGCCGAAATCCGTCATCGTCCCGGCCATGACCCGGAGGCGGTGATGCAAGCGCGCCTTGCCGAGGAGCACAAAGGCAGCGAGCCGATCCATGCTGCGCCGGTGGCGCGCTCGGAGCGCTATGCACGCTTGGCCAGTGTGCTGCTATCGGGCGACCAGCTGCTGCACGAAATCGGCTTCAAGGGGCGCCGCGCTCGCGCCATGAGCGATATGGCCAAAGCAGCGGCCTCGTCGCTTGAAGCGCGGCTGAAGGACTTGTGGGAAGAGGTGCTGTCGATCGAAGGACTCGGGGTGGAGGATGACTACTTTGCTCTGGGCGGTACGTCCTTGCAGTCGGTGAAGCTGTTTGGCGAAATTGATCGCCGCTTTGGCGTACGACTGCCCCTCACCACCATCCTGGCGGCACCTACCGTGCGCGCGCTGGCCAGGCTGATCGAACCCGTGCAGGCCCCGGCAAGCCGTCGCATTGTGCCGCTGCGACCGGGCCGCCAGGGCAATCTGTTTCTGATTCACGACGGACTGGGAGAGACCCTGCTCTATCTCAACCTGGCGCGGCGCCTGCCAAATGCCTTGTCAGTCTATGGTGTCGAGCCGCGGCGCCTGCCGGGAATACCGCTTGCGCATGCCAGCATGGAAGAGATGGCAGCCGACTACGTTGAACAGATTCGCTCTGTCCAGCTCCACGGTCCTTATCGTTTGGGGGGTATGTGTGCCGGTGGTGCAATCGCCTACGCTATGGCGACGCACTTGCGCTCTCTTGGCGAGAAGGTCGAAGTGGTCTTGATTCTGGATGGTGCAACACCCCAGGCGCAACGGCGCAGTGGGCGGATAAGCACTGCGCGCTGGTCACGCATGAGCGCGCTGATACAGGAAAATTCGGGACAAGCTGCGCCACTGAGGGCTTTGTTGAAGCTGGTCGGTGCCGTGTCGGGCAAGGTCTGGGGTGCTCTGCGTTACGAGTTTTTCGCCTTCAGCAAGCGCCAGTTCGTGCAACTTCGTTTTCGCTTGCTGCAAAAGCTGGTGCGCCGAAACCAGTCCTGGCCTGAATGGCTGGCCGAGCTCACTGTGGCGCAGATCTTCGGGGCATTGGAAGCGCGCTATCAACCGCTGCCTCTGCTTAATGTTGCGGTGCTGCTGGTACGCGCTTCGCAGGGCGTGGATGCCGATACACCATACCAGGACATCTACAGCAGTGACGATTTTGGCTGGCGCCAGGTCGCAGGCAATCTTGCCCTGGCCGATGTGGCCGGTGGTCACGCCAGCATGCTGCAGGAAGCCTATGTCGATTCGCTGGTCTCGGTGCTGCTGGCGAAGTTGCCGACCTGGGCCGAGTTTTTGCACAGGAGCAAGGCATGACTCATGAACTAGTCGAGAGTTCCAGGCGACGGGTCGCCGTGGTGATTGTGAGCTACCGCTCGGCGGCATTGGCTCTGGATTGCCTGCGTTCGCTACAGACAGAGCGCTTGCATCCGGGGATTGAACTCAGCGTGGTCGTGGTTGATAACGCCTCGGGTGATTATCCGCTCATCGCTGAAGTGGTCGAGCGCGAGAACTGGAACGACTGGGTCACGCTGATCAAGGCACCGCGCAACGGAGGTTTCGCTTACGGCAATAACCTCGGCTTTGCACATGCCATTCGCAACTCCGATCCGCATTACCTGCACATGCTCAATCCGGACACCCGGGTCAAGCCTGGTGCGGTGCGTGAACTGGTTGACTTCATGGAGCGAACCCCGCAGGCGGGTATTGCCGGCAGTAGTTTTGAAAATGGCGATGGTAGCGACTGGCCGATTGCCTTTCGTTTCGGGTCAGCGCTGAGCGAACTGGAGTCGGGGCTGAACCTGGGCCTGGTGTCATGCCTGCTGCGGCGCTGGACCGTGGCTCGCGTCATGGGACAGACCGAACAGTTGATTGACTGGTGCGCGGGCGCGTCGATGCTGCTGCGGCGCTCCATGCTGGCAAGCTTGGGTGGTCTGGACGAACGTTTCTTCCTGTACTTTGAGGAAACAGAATTCTGCTGGCGGGCGCGCCGTGCAGGTTTCCAGACCTGGTATGTTCCGTCCAGCCGCGTTATCCACATTGCCGGACAGAGTACCAAACTGACTGAGCGCGAGGCGGCGCCCAAGCGCCTGCCAGACTATTGGTTTGAGTCAAGGCGGCGCTATTTCTTGTTGACCTGCGGGTTGCTTCAGGCCGGTGTCATTGATCTGCTTGCACTGGCCGCAGGCAGTCTGGGCAGGATCAAATTATTGCTGCAGGGGAGGCCGCAGCAGATTGTTCCTGACTACCTGTCGGACCTTTGGCGCCACAGTGTACTGCATCGGAAAAACCGGCGGCTGACTGAGCCGCTGACGCCCGTTTTTCCACGGCCATAGCTCATGCTCCCCAGCACCCGGTCGTCACTCCTTAATTTTCAGGTTGCGCTGCCAATGGCCAGCAGCGGAGGAGCCGTGCTCGATGATTTGCCCATCCTGAGCGCCGCAGAGCAGGCGTCGATTGAGCCGGTGGCGTGGCCGCGTCTGCTGGAATTCGCCCATGGCCGCAAGCATGCGCGGATCGCTCTGGCGCAACTGGGCCTCGCCTGCGCCAGTATGCCGATGGCAAAAGACCGCTCGCCGCTGTGGCCGCCTGGCTTCATTGGCAGCATCAGTCATGTTCCGGCGGATCCTCTGCACAAGCAGAGCGGACAGGTGGTCGCGGTGGTCGCGCGCGCTGGCAACTGCAACGGGCTGGGTGTCGATTTGGAGCGAACCCGCTTGTTGCAGCCCGAGAACTGGAACGCCTTCCTGACTGAGGAAGAACTTAAGTCACTCGCCTTGCGTCCCGTCACGCAGCGAAGCACTGTTGCGCACGCGCTATGGAGCGCCAAGGAAGCCTCCATGAAGGCCTGGCGACAGCCCCTGGAGGCTCACGATATCGAGATCCGGTTGCAGGATGACGATCACGCCTTTGTTGCCGAGT
>CAIVZW010000435.1 GCA_903910495.1 uncultured beta proteobacterium | reverse complement strand
TGACGGTCTGGAGGAAGAGCGGCGGCTGATGTATGTGGCGATGACGCGCGCGCGCAAGCGGCTTTATCTCTCGCACGCGCAAACGCGTATGCTGCATGGCCAGACGCGCTACTGCCTGCCTTCGCTCTTTCTTGAAGAACTACCCGAAGAGTTGCTGCGCAAGATCGGCCATGCGCCGGCCTTTGCCCCCAAGACGCCCGCTTACACGTCGGACTCGTCCGGTGATCGAGCTTCATATTCTGAATCGGCGCCGTCTGCAGGCGTTCTGCGCATCGGGCAGAACGTGCACCACGCCAAGTTCGGTCACGGCGTGATTGTTGCAGCGGAAGGGCGCGGGCCGGATGCGCGGGTGCAGGTGAATTTTGGCGCAGCGGGCATGAAATGGCTGGCGCTCGAGTATGCGAAGCTGACACCGTTATGATGGGCGGACGAACAATCCACCACCGGCCTCGATAGAAGACTCCGCTCATGCTCGATGTCCTGGCCATAACCAGCCCGATTTACATCATCATCGCTCTTGGCTTCTTGATGACGCGCAGCGGTGTCTTCAGCAAGGCCGATATGCGCATATTCGGCAAGTTTGTGCTCAACCTCGCCCTGCCCGCACTTCTGTTCAGATCCCTTTCCCAGCGCCAGATCGGGGACGTTCTCAATCTCAGCTATCTGCTGGCCTATCTGACGGGTTCCCTGCTGGTGATTAGCTCGGGCTATTTCTGGTGTCGGCGCTTTCCCGTCCTGACTCCCTCGGCCAGCGCCATTTATGCCATGGGTATGGCCTGCCCGAACAGCGCGTTTGTGGGCTATCCGATCCTGTTGCTGACCCTTGCTCCAGTAGCCGGCGTGTCATTTGCGCTCAACATGATGCTGGAGAACCTGGTCTTTTTCCCCCTGCTGCTGTTCATGGCCGAAGGTAATCACGGTGGGTCCGGACGCTGGAAAGTGGTTAGAAAATCGCTGGTGCGTTTGGCGACCAATCCCATGATTATCGGTTTGCTCGCCGGACTGAGCATCTCTCTTCTCGGCTGGAAATTGCCGGAGCCTCTGCTGCGCACCATCGATCTTCTGGCCACGACGTGCAGCGCCATCGCGCTTTTTGTCGTCGGGGGGACCCTGGTTGGACTTTCAGTGCGCGGCATGGGATCGCAGATTGCACCGATTGTTATCGGCAAGCTGGTTTTTCATCCACTGGCCGTATTCCTGGCCATAACGGTACTGTCGGCACTGGGAATGGGCGAAATGGAGCCATCGCTGCGCATGGCCGTCGTATTGACAGCGGCCATGCCCATGGTGGGCATCTATCCGACCCTGGCTCAGGCTTATGGTCAGGAGGATTCCAGCGCGGTGGCCTTGCTGGTTACCACCGTTACCTCGTTTTTCACGATCAGTGGCGTGCTCTGGGTATTCAAGTATTTTCCAGTCTGGTGAGCACCGGGCGAACGATTCAATTACAGGGTGAAGATATCCGGGTAAATCACCTGACGCCTTGTGCCGATCTGGCTTTCAGCCAATTGAGCCTTTTCTGGCGGTGCCTTTCCATAGCCAAGCGCTGAGGGAAGAACTCGTCACAGGTAGTCAGTACCGGTGATCTGGAGCACCGCTACAGAAATCCAGGTGATTGCTGGCATCAGTCTGAGCAGGATCGCGAAGCTCAGCCCCTGAACATTTGAGCTGCTTGGCGTCCGGTCCGGAGGCATTCTCAGCGCTGTTGCCACAACGACTGTGATCCCCGGCAGGCCAGCGTTAATATCCCCTCCATTACCGGTTAATCCAATACATAAAAAGTGCCTTGACAGGCCATATAAAGGTAGTAGTATTACATTTCTATTTAAATATAAAAGTAACACTACTACAAATAAAGCTGACTATTTGTTTTGTCTGACGATAACAAGAGTGGGATAGCCTATGACAGAAGTTGCGCAACCTACGGCAGATGATCGGTCTTCCCGTAAACGCGGAAAATTCGAATCCTCGTTCGTTTTCCTGAATCAAGCTTTAGTCGTCGCAATGATGGCAGTGATGGTGGCCTTGGTGTTCACCAATGTCGTCACGCGTTACGTGTTTGGCTTTTCGAACACTTGGGCAGAAGAGGTTTCGCAATACCTGATGGTGTGGATCGCCTTTGTCGGCGCTGGTTTAGCCTTGCGAGAGGGACGCCATGTCGCCGTCGAGCTTCTGCAGGACATGCTTTCGCCACAATCGCGACGGCGTCTACGCATTCTAGTGGTCTGTCTGATGGCGGTGTTCTTTGTCACCGTCGCCGTTCTCGGTCTGCTCTTTGCCAACTTTGCCGTCGATCTTGAATCGCCAATGATCAACATCTCCATGGCCATTCCCTATGCCTGTGTGCCGATCGGCGCAATCTGCCTCTTTGCTCACCTGCTGTTCATTTGGCGCGGCTATGTTGCTGGTGAGCATGAAGTGTCGGAGAGCCTGGAATCCATAGACGAGAAGGATATGTAATGGGCCTCACGCTGCTTATTGTATTTGTTGGAGCCATGGCGATCGGTGTTCCTCTTGCATTTGTCATGGGTGGTGCTGGTTTGCTGGCGCTGGTTGTAGAAGGAAAACTCTCGCTACTTTCTGTTCCGCAACGTTTCTTTGGCGGAATCAACTCCTTCCCGCTGATGGCCGTACCCTTCTTCGTGCTGGCCGCCGACCTGATGTCGGCGAGCGCCATCACTACCGCCATCCTGCGCTTTACCAGCAGCCTGGTCGGACACATTCGCGGCGGTCTCGGCCACGTCAACGTATTGACCAACATGATCTTCGCCGGGATCAGCGGCTCGGCTCTCGCCGATGCCGCCGGACCGGGTGCGATCATGATGCGCATGATGCAGCGCGCCGGTTATGATCCGCACTACTCGGCCGCGCTATCTGGAGCGACCGCGACCATAGGCCCGATCATTCCGCCGTCGATCATCATGGTTATCTACGCCATCACCGACAATCGCGTCACCGTCGGCGGGCTGTTCATGGCCGGGATCCTTCCGGGCCTGTTGCTTGGCCTCTCGCTGGTGATCACCAACCACATCATCTCGGTGCGCAACGGCTATAAATCGGACAAGAAGAAATCGACTTGGGCCGAGCGCGGCCGCTATTTCTGGAAAGCGATTCCGGCGATATTGATGCCGTTGATCATCATCGGTGGCATCATCAGCGGCCTGTTTACCGCGACCGAGGCCTCCGCCGTGGCAGTTGTTTATGCGCTGTTGGTCGGAACCCTGGTCACCCGCGTACTGACCCCGCGCCTGATCGCCAAGGTCTTGCTGCAAAGCTCGCTGGTCACTTCCGGCGCGTTGCTGATCGTGGCCATGGCCTCGCTCTTTGCCTGGATCCTGACCATCCTGCAACTGCCGCAGGAAGTCGCGCTGGCGATCGGCCAGATGACCAGCAGCCCGATGATGGCCATGCTGATCGTCGCCCTCTTCGTCTTCATCTGCGGCTTCTTCATCGACACCCTGCCGGCGGTGATCATTCTCGTCCCGGTACTTGCGCCGCTGACCACGCAGTTTGGAATCGATCCGCTGCATTTCGCCATGGCCGTCGTTCTCAACCTGACAATAGGCCTGATCACCCCACCGGTGGGTGGCGTCCTGTTCGTGATCACCTCTGTCAGCCGCCTGAAATTTGAAGCCATATCTTTAGCCATGATCCCGTTCATCGTCGCCGAACTTTCTGTTCTGTTGTTGGTAATTTTTGTTCCAGAAGTGAGCCTTATCGTTCCGAGATGGTTGGGCTTTTCGCATTAATTCACCCCTAAGGAGGAAAACAATGTTCAAGAAAATCGCGGTATCGCTGGTCTTCGCTGCGGTCGCTTTCGCGCCACTGGCGCAGGCTCAGCAAAAAGTCCTGAAGTACGCACACTTCCAGCCGGCCAACGTCGATCAACCCAAGCACGCGGCGGCGCTGGCCTTCAAGGAGCATGTCGAAAAGACCACCAAGAATTCGATCAAGGTCGAGATCTATCCGGCCGGCCAGTTCGGCAAGGACGCGGAAACAATGGAAGGAGTCAAGCTCGGCACGCTCGAACTCGCCGTGGCGCACGACGGTGCCATCGCCAGTGTGTTCAAACCGATTTCGATTCTCGGCATCCCCTATCTCTACGACAATCACCAGCACGCCTGGCGCGTCTATGACTCCAAGTTCGGCCAGGATTTCGCCGACCTGATGTTGCAGAGGTCCGGCATCCGCCTTCTCGCGCTCGCCGATAACGGGGTCCGTCATTTCACCAACAGCCTGCGCCCGATCAAGTCACCAGCCGACATGAAGGGCATGAAGATGCGCATTCAACCGAGTCCCGTGTTCAAGTCTTTGATCGAATCGCTTGGTGCCTCCCCGTCGGCCGTTCCGTGGGGTGAGCTGCCGACCGCCTTGCAATCGAAAGTCGTTGACGGACAGGAGAATGGGGTCACCAACATCCTCGCCGCCAGTCTCTACCAGTACCAGAAATACGCTACGCTTGACGGCCATGTGTGGAGCATCCACGCCTACATGATCAACGACAAGTTCTTCAAGAGCCTGAGCGCCGATGAGCAAAAAGCCGTGCTTGAGGGCAGCAAGATTGCCCGTGACATTCACCGTCGTATGACCTCCGAGCAAGACCTGGGTGCCAAGAAGATCCTGAGCGAGAAGGGCATGGAAGTGACCGAACTGAGCCTGCCTGAAGTCGATGCCTTCCGCAAGCTGGCGCAGCCGCCGGTGCGTGCCTTCGTCGAAAAAGACGTCGGCAAGGAATGGGTTGACCGCCTCTTTGCCGCAATCGCCGAACAGAAGAGGTAGCCCATGACTGAAGCATTGCGCGTCGTCGTCCTTGACGACGGCTATGACAGTTACGCGACCGAACAGGCGATACTCGCTGAAGTCGGTGCGACGGTGGTCGTGCGCCCCTGTAGGAACGACGCTGCGGCCGTCGCCGCAGCGCTCGTTGATGCCGACGCGGCGCTGGTCAGGGAATCTCCGGTCAACGCCGCGGCGCTCGCCGGCGCGCCGCGTTGCCGTGCCGTGGTGCGCTACGGCATCGGTGTAGACGCCATCGACCGCGTGGCTGCGGCAGCGCGCCGGATCTACGTTGCCAACGTTCCTGACTATGGCGCTGAGGAAGTCAGCGATCACGCCATGGCGCTGCTCCTCGCCGTCGTGCGTCACGTTGTGCAGCGGGATCGGGCGGTACGCAACGGGGCGTGGAATGTCGCGCGGCGGGAAAAGATGTACCGCATCGCTGGTTTGACGCTCGGTCTGGTCGGCTATGGACGGATCGCACACACCTTCGAACGCAAGATGCGCGGCATGGGAGTCGGCC
>CAIVZW010000434.1 GCA_903910495.1 uncultured beta proteobacterium | reverse complement strand
GAAGAAGCCAAGCGCTGGGTCGCCTGCCACCACCCCTTCACCAGCCCGAAGGACGAACATATGGGCCTGCTCGCCACCGACCCGGGCAAGTGTGTGGCCAAGGCTTACGACCTGGTAATGAACGGTTGGGAACTCGGTGGCGGTTCGGTGCGTATCCATCGCGCAGAGGTGCAGAAACAGGTTTTCAACGCCCTCGGCATCGGCGAAGCCGAAGCCAGGCTCAAATTCGGATTCCTGCTTGACGCTCTCAACTACGGCGCACCTCCGCATGGCGGAGTGGCCTTCGGCCTTGACCGTATCGTCACCATGATGACCGGCGCCGAATCGATCCGTGACGTGATCGCCTTCCCGAAAACGCAGCGCGCCCAATGCCTGCTCACCGATGCGCCAAGCGAAGTGGATGAAAAACAGCTGCGCGAGCTGCACATCCGCCTGCGCCAGAAGGTAGAAACCCCGGTCGAGGCCGGCAAGTCCTGAATTCCGTGACGCGCCTTTCCGCAGGCCTTCGGCTGGCGCTGTTTCTGGCGCTGGCCGGATTTTTCGGATTCGGCGCAAGCACGCAGGCGCGCGAGTCTCACCCCCGGGAGGCCATCTTTACGGTGGCCCTGGCTGATCTTCCCCGCGAAGCCCGGCACACCCTGCACCTGATCCAGCACGGCGGACCCTTCCCCTATCCGCACAAGGACGGCAGCACCTTTGGCAATTTTGAAAAGCGCCTGCCGCCGCAAGCACGCGGCTATTACCGCGAATACACGGTGCCAACGCCTGGAAGTCGTGACCGCGGCGCACGCCGTATCATTGCCGGAGAAGGCCGCAACGGTGATGTCGCCACCTCGGGCGAGTACTACTACAGCGCAGACCACTATCGAAGTTTTTTCCGGATACGTGAGCGATGATCAAAACCATCAGCCAGAAAGCTTTGCAGGAATTGCTGCTTCAGCCCAAACGGGCCGGTACCTATCGCCTTACCCACGACAAGCGTCAGAAAACACTGGAAAAAGCGGCGGCAGGCCTCGGTTTCGCCTGTTTCAAGGTGAATTTCGATGAAGCCAAAGAAACCGGGGCAATCCTCCACGTACTCGGGCGCGACCTCGGTTTTCCGCACTGGTACGGCAACAATCTCGATGCCTTGTACGACTGCCTGACCGACTTCTCCTGGCAACAGGCCCCCGGCTATGTCGTATTCATCTCGGGAGCCGATGCCCTGCTCGCCAACCGTGCCAGCTTTACCGCCATTAACGACGTATTCGCCGCGGCCATCGCGCAGTGGCAGAGGCAGCACATTCCACTGTGGGTTTTCTACGCATCGGCCAGCCTCCTTCCGGATGACGCACCGGACAGCCTGCCGACCATGACATGAGCACGCACAAACGCCCGCTTTCGGTACTGGTCGTCATCCACACGCCGGACCTGCAGATCCTGCTGCTCGAACGTGCCACGCACGCCGGTTTCTGGCAATCGGTGACGGGCAGCCAGGAAGACGGTGAAAGCCTGACCGAAACTGCAGTGCGCGAAGTAGAAGAAGAAACAGGGATTATTGCCGGCCATGGCGCGCTGCTGGACTGGCAACTCACCAACACCTTCGAAATCTTTGCCGATTGGCGTCAGCGCTATGCGCCAGGAGTTACGCACAACATCGAACACGTATTCTCACTGGCCATGCCAAAGGCTCAGCCAGTCCGGCTGGCGGCTGATGAGCACCTGAACTACCAGTGGCTTCCGTGGCGCGAAGCGGCCGATAAATGCTTCTCCTGGAGCAATCGCGACGCCATTCTCATGTTGCCCGGGAAGTTGCTTCGCTAAGCCGCGTGGCAAGGCACTCAGGGCAGTAACAAAGACCTCCTGCGAGCGGCTCAAACAGCCCCGTCGGCTTTTCCATGCACCAACACGTCTGCTGCCCATTCACCGCAGCGCAGACGAAGGGCGCACCGCAGCCCGCACAGGCACTGAACTTCAAGTCCTGATCAACGACCATGTTTTTCCTTTGTTGCCAGCAGTTCCTTCATGAAATGCGTTGCAGAGGGGAACTCACGCTTCAGATCTGACTGGGTGACGGAGCGAAAGCAGCCGGGAAAACACGGCACCGAGCACCGGGATGAATGACGCGGCAATGATAAACAAGGGGAATGCCCCCAGTTTTTCCAGCAACAGTGCCGCCAGAACGACCCCCAGCGATTGCCCCAGGAAGAAGGCAGACGCGAATAAAGATACCGCGGTTCCTCTGACTTGAGGTGCCATCTGTGTGGCATTGGTTTGCAGGGTATTGTGCAGCATGTAAAAACCCAAGCCCAGAAAATAGCTGGAAAGCAAGGCCCAATTCCATGCCGAGGCAAACGCCAGCAGGCCCCAGGCTGAAGCGATGAGCAAAGCACCGAAGAGGGCCAGACCAGACTCGCCGAAGCGATGGACAAAGGATTTGGCGAAGAGAATATACGAGAGCCCGCCAAGCCCGAACAGACCCATCACAGCACCGGCCATGGTCAATGTCAGACCAAAGTGCTCATGGAGATAAGAAGGAACAAAGGCCAGTGTTCCGAAAACAATCATCCCTTCCAGAAAAACAATGGTGAGAATGGCGCGAGCCCAGGGCACACGCAAAACGGAAGTCGCCTGGGCAAGCACACCATTATTTTTACTGGTGGTGACTTTTTGATGGTACGTAGACGGATTCCGCCAGGACTCCAGAAATACCAGCAAGCCAACCACAAGATAAATCAGGCACAAAAAACCAAAGGCCCAGCGCCAGCCAAGAGTGTCAGCAAAGAGGCCGCCAATGAATTGCCCACCGATCACGCCCATGATCTGTCCGCCAAGGAAACGGGCTAGAGTGGCCTGACGAATTTCGTAAGGAACAGTGTCTCCTATCCAGGCCATCGACAGTGGAATGATGCCGGCAGCGGTAGCTCCGGTAAGCACCCTGGAAAGAATCAGCCAATCCAGAGAGACAGCCACGGCGGCACCTGAAGTTCCGAGGATGCAGGCCAGGGTGGTCAGGGCAATGAGGCGGTACTTCCCGATACGGTCACCCAGCGGGCCAAAGAAGACCTGCATCAGGCCGTAGGCCACGGCAAACCCTGAGACGACATGCGCAGTTTCAGCCGGTGATGCAGAAAATCCCCGTACCAGATCAGGCAACATCGGGTCACACAGACGGGCCGATGCTGAACTGGCAAGAGCGGCGACGGAGAGCAGCGCAATGGCCCGACTATGCTGCCGTGAAAGGTAAGCGGTCATTTCGGAATGTTGTTCGTATCGAGGATGACTGATGAAGTATCCACTGCCTGCGCCAGAAATGAAAAAGGCCTGAATAATCAGGCCTTTAACTTTGTAATTCATGTGGTCGGGGCGAGAGGATTCGAACCTCCGACTCCTGCGTCCCGAACGCAGTACTCTACCAGGCTGAGCTACGCCCCGACCGAAACAACGACAGCGCTAGAAGGACCTAGCAACAG
>CAIVZW010000433.1 GCA_903910495.1 uncultured beta proteobacterium | reverse complement strand
GCCCGTCAAACCATCCTGATGCACGAGATCAGCCATGCGGAGTACTACACCAATCCGCTCTACGCCAACTATTGCCGGCAATTCTGGAAGAGCGTGATGAACGAGAATCAGCGATCGGCTTTCCGGAAGTTTCTTTCCAGCAGCAGCTACAACCCGGATAACGAAGAGATGATGGTCAATGAAACACAAGCCTATCTCCTTTACACCCCGGATCAGAGAGCTTTCAATGCCCGTCTTGTCGGGCTCAAAGAAAAGGAGATCGATAACCTGCGTGCAAGGTTCTTCAGCGGCTTTCCGGAAGCGCCTTTGGCGGAGATCAGAAGGTGATCGCTGTGTTGCGTATCTGCAACAGTTTGCATATGCCGCTTCACCTTGTCTTGAAGCAGTTTCTGGCATTGTTTTTTATGGGTTTTATTGCCGTTTCCAGCGCTCAGGAAAGAACGGTTGTGGCCATGATTACGGCGTTTCAGGGAACGGTAAATCTGATTACGCCGCAAGGAATACAGGTACTGCAGCCATTCAACCGGCTGCAACGGGGCGACCAGTTAGCCGTCGACAGCCCGGCATTGAAGCTGATCTATTTTGATAGTGGCCGTCAGGAAATATGGCAGGGCAAGGGAAAAATCGAGATTCTGGCCGCAGAAAGCAGAGGGCTTGGTTTTTTAAATCCCGATGTTATAATTCTTCCAAGTTTCATAGTCAGGCAGATCGGAAAGACGCCTTCGCCTGATGCTTCGCTACACGCTGGCAGTATGCGGTCACGCAGCATTGGCGCAGGAAACTCGATCGAAAAAATCGAGAACTCGTATCGCAGGATGCGCATGGAAGCGGTGCAGGGTGATTTGAATCCTGAGCTTTTTTTGCTCTCTGCCTTGTTCGAGATGAGGGAAATTGATCGGGTCGAGCAGGTGCTTTCGGATTTGCGTGCTGCGCGACCGGCAGATCAGGAAGCGCGGATAGTCATAGCGCTCTACCAGAAGGCCGTGAAGAATTTCAGGCAGGGCGGCGGGAAGCAATAGCGACTTTTTTGTTTTTATAGGGGGTTATCATGATGAAGATTAATAATTTCATGCGTTATCTGGCGGGAGCCGCATTACTGACAATCAGCAGCGTTGCCGCGGCCCAAACTAGCTGTTCATCGACCTTGAGCAGTTATGCAAGTGCCGTTGCCAGCGGTTTTCTTACCGGAGGTTCCGGTTCAGCACAGTACATCGTTTCAAATCACCCGCAGTGCTTCGGCGGAGGCGTATCTGCGCAAGCCTCGTTCAACGCGACCTCGGTTGCGCAAACCATGGCGATATCCAATATGCTGTCGAATCGCCTGCTCTCTTCCGGCGGGCCGACCCAGCTTGCCAGCAACGGTGTTTACGGCATGGCTGCAGGCGCTCAAATCGATAAATGGAATGTCTGGGGCAACCTGACCAACAATACCACCAAGGTAGACTACGCCAACCAGGGTGGTACAAATACCAAAAACAAGAACGATATTCTGACCACGGTGATCGGTGCAGATTACGCCATTTCACCTACCATGGTCTTTGGCCTTTCCGGCGCGTTCGACAACGGTGACAGTACCACAACATCAGGCGCCAACCCCAATACCGCGTCAGACACTCGCGGTTATATGCTGGCACCGTATTTCGGCTTGCAGATCACCAAGGATCTGGCGCTTGATGCCAGCGTCGGTTTCGGCAGCGGCAAAATGAGCGTCGGAGGTGACACCAAGAGTGACGCAGATCGTCTCTTTGGCGGGCTGAATCTTTCGTACAGCCACTGGTTTCAGAACCTTCAACTGACCGGAAAGCTGGGTTACCTGCATGCCGAGGAGGCCTACGGTGACTCTAAGAACAATGGTACCGCCATTGCTAACACCAATAACAGGAACAAGCTTGATCAGTGGCGTGCCGGCGTTCAGGTCGGTTACTGGATGAACGGTTTCATGCCCTATGCCGGTCTCACCTTGACCAGTGACAGTCGCTCCATCTCAAATCAGGCCATGGCGGTTGATGTGGTCGGCAAGAGCGCTGCGCTATGGACACTGGGTGTGAATTACTTCTCTCTGGCCAACAAGGTCACCGGCGGTATTGCCTACAACAAGGAGTCGAGCCGTACCAATTCAAATAATGACAGCCTGATAGCG
>CAIVZW010000432.1 GCA_903910495.1 uncultured beta proteobacterium | reverse complement strand
CCGGCCAGCAGCGTTGCCTTGTCGCGTTCCTGCGCGAAGCCGCGGCGGACCAGAAATCGCGCGCCTTCGCCGAGTACCATGCATAGCGAGTCGACCGGGGCCCTCTTGCGGCAGACTTTGCCCAGATGCTCCTTCTTGTGGCGGCAGTAGCACAAGGTGACGGCGCAGTAGTCGGCTGCTTCGATGATCTGGCGAGCGTCTTCGTAGGCCGTAATGCGGGAAGTGACGGGGATGTGTTCGGGGTAGGCGAGCGCTCGGGTGAGTTGGGTTGGGCTGCCGAAGAACTCGCCGGTCTGGCCTTGTCGGCCATTTTCGCGGAGATACTCGCTCATCAGCCGGGCCAGTTCCGCTGGAGAAACCGGGGATGTCAGGATCGGGCTACGCCGCATGAAGGTGAATTCGAAGAAGCCGATCAGGCCGGGAACAAGCAGGTAATACGTTGCACCGCTGTAGGGGAGGTCCATGACCAGCCCCTTGTTGGCCATTGATTCCAGAATCGGGAACAGTTGATCGACGGCGATGCCGGTCAGTTCGCACAATTCGTCGCTGGTCGCCTCGTGCAGCGGGAAGCGTGAGGCAACAAAGGCCTCTTCTTCACTGAACAGGAGCGACAGGATTTCACGCAGCTTGGCGCTATCAACCAGACCGACCGGGTAGCGATTTAGGCGGTCGATTAACGGAATCAGCGATGATTTGTCGCTCAGCAGATGACCCACACGATGCTCCGGCGAGAATGTGATGCCGATTGTACGTCAGTGCTGTGGGGATGCGTGCGGACGCGCAAGGCTTGAGGGACGGGGGTTTTCTCCTGTTGTTTCATCTGGCGGCGTGAAGGACAGGAAATTCAACCACCTTCCCCGAAGTATCTCCGCCCCTTCCGCGCTTCGTCAACCGAGATTTCCCGCAAGTTTTTCCGCCAGGTTCATACGATCTATCCTAAAATCTGTGTCTGTTACCCTGAAAATGCCCTTCGTTTTTCGTTTTCAGGGGAGTAGACACGAACGCTCCCGTCGGGCAGCGTCAGAAGCCCGCTTGCCACGATACCACGCAATGCTCTGATCGAACTCGTACGTCGGAAGGGCCTGAATCCAAAGATCTTCGCCGCCCGAGCCGGCCGCTTCCCACAGCGGCGGGCCGTGGGCCGAGTTGCGAGACTTGGCTCAAGGACAGGTTTCAGAGTGCCCCCGCCACCGGGTATGCAATTGTCAGCAGACAGCAACCAGTCTATTGCCGCCCGATAGGGCTTCAGGTTGAACGTCTCTTGATGCCGAGGCACAGAGAAAAGCAAGAGATCTTGGAAATGCATGACTTTCCATGTGTCATCTCCACCCCCTTGTGGCTCGCCACCCGGTCATTTCTGCACTGGATTCTGAGCTCATCTGCAATCGCCCTGATCATTGCGCCAAAAGCCGCTACACTCGGGTAAACTCCTGCTTTCTGGCCACAACTGTGGTTCCGGCCTGTTCCCATTCCGCCAGCCCTCAACGAAAAATTCAAGATCCCATGGCCCAATACGTAATGAGCATGCTCCGCGTGAGCAAAATCGTCCCACCCAAACGGCAAATCATCAAGGACATCTCCCTGTCTTTCTTCCCCGGTGCCAAGATCGGCCTGCTCGGCCTCAACGGCTCAGGCAAATCGACCGTCCTGCGCATCATGGCCAACGCCGACAAGGAGTTCGAAGGCGAAGTGCAGCATCTGGCCGGCATCCGCATCGGCTATCTGCCGCAGGAACCGCAACTCGACCCGGCGCTGAGCGTACGCCAGGAAGTGGAAAGCGGTATGGGTGAAGTCATGCAGGCGCAGGCCAGTCTGGAAGACGTCTACGCCGCTTACGCCGAACCCGATGCCGACTTCGACAAGCTGGCCGAAGAACAGGCCAGGCTGGAGGCGATCATTGCCACGGCCGGCTCCGATACCCAAAACCAGATGGAAATTGCCGCCGACGCCCT
>CAIVZW010000431.1 GCA_903910495.1 uncultured beta proteobacterium | reverse complement strand
CCGGTATACACGTCCCTGACTTTGCAGTCAGCCATCAGCTCGACTTCCTGCAGCACGCGCGAAATGGTCGCCACGGTGTCCTCGATATTGACCACGACCCCTTTCTTCAGCCCCCGGGAATCCTGCGATCCCATGCCAATGATGTTCAGCCGCCCTTCCGGGCTCACTTCGGCCACCAGCGCAACGACCTTGGTCGTGCCGATATCGAGCCCGACGATGATTTCCTTGTTATCCCTGCTCATGGCTTCCCTTTGCTCTCAGTTGCAGTTACTGCGGCCAGCGCATTGACGCGTAGCGCAAACCCGTTCGGATAGCGCATATCGACAACACTTGGTCGCTGCCTGGCGGCAGTCAATACGCTCGGGTAATACTCGACAAACCGTTCCAGTCTCTGGCGTACCGGTGCCTTCGCTTGCTGCCGCCCCAGTTCGACGATCATTCCATCGTCCAGCCGGAACTGCACGGCCAGACGCGGCGAGACATTGAGTGCACGCGGTATCCGGCCAAGCGGTCTGAGTATTTCCTCGGCCTGCTGGTAATAGGCGAGCATTTCCGGCGCCAGTCCGGAGGGGCCAAGAAGCACGGGCATTTGCAGCGTCGGCTGCACATTCATGACAGCGGGGAAAACCTCGCCGAAGGAATTCACCAGATGCCCCGTCGCCTGCCCCCAGAAGGCCACCGGCACATGCTCTTCGATACTCACTTCGATGCGAGACGGCCACTGACGCCGTACTTCGGCACGACGCACCCAGGGCAATTGCTCCAGTGCCTGACGCAAGGCATCGAGGTTGACGCTGAAAAAATTCCCACGCAGGCGACCGGCGAGCGAGCGCTCCAAATCGCCGCGCCGGACTTCCCGCAATTCGTGCGTGACCACCACTTCGCTCAATGGAAACAGGGGCAGGCGCGCGCCCCATACCACCGCCGCAACGAGCAATGCGGCGACCGCTGCCACAAAGAGCAGGTCGGAAACGGCCGTCATCAGTTGCGGTTTGTTCCACATTGTTCATCCCAGCGTAGCCAGTGCCAGTACGCGCACCACCAGTTGGTCGTAGGAAATTCCGGCCACCCGCGCCGACATCGGCACCAGCGAGTGATCGGTCATCCCCGGCGAGGTATTCACTTCGAGGAAGAAGGCCTTGCCCTGCTTGTCCATCAGGAAATCGACCCGCCCCCAGCCACGACAACCGAGCACGCGGAACGCTTCGAGCGCCTGCGCACGCAGTTCCCGTTCGCGCGCTTCGGGCAAGCCACAGGGGCAGTGGTAGACCGTGTCATCGCGCAGATACTTCGCTTCGTAGTCATAGAACTCGGTCGCCGGTTCAATCCTGATGATCGGCAGCGCCCGTTCGCCGAGAATGGCGACGGTGTATTCGCCGCCGAGAATGCCGCGCTCGGCAAGCACCAGCGAATCGTGCTTTACCGCCATGTTATAAGCCGATTTCAATTCGCCGGCCTGCTTGACCATCGAAATACCGATGGATGAGCCTTCGCAGTCCGGCTTGACGAAGAGTGGCAGTCCGAGCTGTTTTTCAATCGCGTCGAAGTCGCTGTCCGCATCGAGCATGACAAATTCAGGGATAGGCAGGCCAACCGCGCGCCACAACAGTTTGGTGCGCCACTTGTCCATGCCCACGGCGGAGGCCATCACCCCGCTGCCCGTATAGGGGATAGCCATCAGTTCAAGTGCGCCCTGAATCGTTCCATCCTCGCCATAGCGGCCATGCAGTGCGATGAAGGCTCGATCGAAGGCCGCCAGTTCATCAAGCTTGCGCAGAGCCGGATCAAAGGGATGGGCATCGACACCCTGCCGCT
>CAIVZW010000430.1 GCA_903910495.1 uncultured beta proteobacterium | reverse complement strand
TCGTGGCCATTGCCGAGTACGCCACCTTCTCGATAGTTCTCCATAACGACCGGGCCACACACCTGCGGCAAACGACCGAGTTTGTCGCCGGCCAGATACGCCTGTTACAGACCGTCCTGCCCGGACTGGACAGCGAAGCACGTCGTCGTCTCGAGGCGGCGGATGTCGGCGAACAGGGGCTGCAGTTGCGCCCGGATGGGGAAGCCGTTCCGCAGCACGAACCGGAGTTCGGTTTTGCCGGTCGTCTGGCTACCCGCCTGAGCAGAATTATGGGTGAACCCTTGAGCCTGCGTCATGCGGGCCCCGGTCAGCGCAGCGGCTTGTGGATCGGTTTCATGGTCGGTGGCGAGCGCTGGTGGCTGGTCTTGCCGCCGCCACGTTTCGAGCCCAAGGGTCTGCCGCACGACCTGTGGCTGTGGCTGGGCGCTGCCCTGGCCGTGCTGGTGCTGATCGCCGGTCTGTTCGTGCGCGGCATCGTCGGCCCGCTGGCGCGACTCGGTGATGCGGTGGCGGCAACCGGCGACGGCAGTGCGCGCACGGTGACGCCGGAAGGCCCGAAGGAAGTCCGGCGTCTGGCCGAGCGACACAACACCATGGTGACGCAACTGGCCGAGGCCGAGGCCGAGCGACGCGAAATGCTCGCCGGCCTGACGCACGACCTGCGCGCGCCGCTGGCTCGTTTGCGCGTGCGTCTGGCCTTGCTCGAAAACGATGCGGAACGCGGCGGCCTGACACGCGATGCCGATGACATGGAGCGTATTGTCGCTCAGTGCCTGGCCTTCCTGCACAGCGAGGAGGTCAGTTCCCGGCCCGTGTCGCCGCTGCTGATTGCCGATGCCGTGAGCAGTGAAGTGGCGCGCCACCGCGAACTCGGCCGGCCGGTCGAGATGACGGTGGATGAACAGGCGACGGCCTGCCAGATCGCCATTTCCCCCGGCAATCTGCAGCGCCTGCTCGACAACCTGATCGATAACGCGCTGCAGTACGGCGCGCCGCCGGTTGAAGTCAGCCTGTCTGTCAGACGTTCTGGAACGCTCACGCTGCAGGTCCGCGATCATGGCCAGGGCATCGCCGCAGAACAGCGCGCACGAGCCCTCGAGGCGTTTGCCCAGATCGACCCGGCACGCGCCACGGGCGGCAGTTGCGGCCTCGGCCTGGCCATCGTGCGACGCATCGTTGCCGGTTGCGGCGGCGAGATCATCCTCGCCGATGCTCAGGGCGGCGGTCTTGACGTGATCATGAATTTTCCGCTGCAGCCCTGATGAAAATGGAATAATATATTTGTAATGTTCTGACCCGTCATCAAGCCTGTGGAGGTTCAAATGAGTCACAAACATCTGCATTTGCTTCAGGCCATTTACCATGATCCGCTGAGCGCCAATATCCACTGGCGCGAGATCGAATCCCTGCTGCTGCATCTGGGGGCCAGCATCGAATCGGCGCACGGTGCGCGTTTCCGTGTGGTACTGAACCGGGTCGAAGTTTTTCTGCACCACCCGCACAACAGTTCAACCTGCGCCAAGCAGGAAATCAAGCAGATCCGTGAATTTCTCGCCCACGCCGGGGTGACGCTGTCCAAATACGAGGCGAGCTAGGGGAACCTCCTGATCCCCGCTTTATGGCTTGGCATTACTTCTGCGGTGATGCAGCCAGGCCGAACTGGCGCCCAGCAGCAGCAGGGCGCCCATGCCAAAGGCCAGGGTGCGCGTTGAACCCCACATGGCCGGGGCAATCACCCCGGCGACCAGTCCGTTGAAGATGGATTGCAGGAACATCTGGCAGGACGAAGCCAGTCCGCGCTGATCCGGAAAGGGATCAAGTGAGAGTAGCGTGAGGCTGGGCATGGCCAGCGACATGCCCAGCGTGTAAAGGGGTATCGGCAAAACGCTCCATGGCAACCCGGGTGGCAACACCAGACAGATTCCGAGATTGAGTACTGCGGCCGCGCCCATCGCCATATAACCGCGCAGAATGGTCTGGCGCGGCGAGATTTTCCCGGCAAGCTTCCCCGACAGCCAGGAACCGCCCAGCAGTCCGGCCATGGCTGGACCGAACAGCCACAGGAAGCCGGTTTCCGCTACGCCAAGATGACGCATCAGGAATACCGGAGCCGACAGCACATAGATGAAGAAACCGGCGAAATTGAAGGCCAACCCGCCACAGGCGAGCAGGAAGAGCGGTGAGGTCATCACCTTCCAGTATGTTTTTCCGAGATAGACCGGGTGCAGCGACTGGCGGCGCGCTGCGGGCAGTGTTTCGGGTAGCATGCGCCAGCAGGCCAGCCATAATGTGATCGTCATCAGCACCAGAAAGACGAACACCGAACGCCAGCCGAACCAGAACTGCAGACGACCGCCGATCACCGGCGCAATGGCCGGTGCGATGGCAAACATCATGGTGATGTGCGCCATCAGGCGCTGCGCCGACGGCCCGTCGAACAGGTCACGCACAATCGCCCGGCTGATGACGATGCCGGCTCCGGCTGACATGCCCTGCAGTGCGCGCAAGACCCAGAGGTGCTCGATGCGGGTGGCGAATACGCAGCCCGCCGAGGCCAGACCAAACAGGCACAGCGTGACTAGAATCACACGCCGCCGTCCGAGAGCATCGGAAATTGCTCCGTGCCACAGGGCCATGACGGCGAAAGACAGCAAATAGACCGTCAGCGTCTGTTGCACCTCGAGCGGCGTGGCGTGCAATGACTCGCCGATGTCGCGAAAAGAAGGAAGATAGGTGTCAATTGAAAAGGGCCCTAGCGCGGAAAGCGCGGCCAGCAACCACGCGATGGCGCGCGGTGGGTCGGTTTTTTTGTCGTGCAAGTCAGTCCCTGGCGAAGCGGCGGTACTGCACGGCTTCGGCGATATGCTGCGGCGCAATAGCTTCGCTGGCGGCCAGATCGGCGATGCTGCGGGCCACCCGGAGCACCCGGTGGTAGGCACGCGCCGAAAGCTTGAGGCGGGAAATCGCCTGCTTGAGCAAGGCCGCGCCAGCGGCGTCGGGCTGGCAGTAAAGGTCCATTTCCTTGGCCGTCAGGCGGGCGTTCGGTTTCTTCTGGCGCAGCAGTTGTCGCTCGCGCGCCTGCGTGACGCGGCAGCGCACAGTCGCCGACGATTCGCCATCCGCTGCGCTTTGCAGCGCTTCGGCCGGCAGCGCCGGAACCTCGATTTGCAGATCGATACGGTCGAGTAACGGCCCGGAAAGTTTCTTCCGGTAGCGCGCCACCTGATCCGGCGTACACCGGCACTTGCCGCCGGCATCGCCGTAATAGCCGCAAGGGCAAGGGTTCATCGCCGCGATGAGCTGGAATTGCGCCGGGAACTCGGCCTGCCGTGCCGCCCGCGAGATGTGGATGCGCCCGCTTTCCAGCGGTTCGCGCAGGGCTTCGAGCACCCGGCGGTCGAACTCCGGCAATTCGTCGAGAAACAGAACGCCCTGGTGGGCCAGCGAGATCTCGCCAGGCCGGGGAACGCCACCACCACCAACAATCGCCGCGGAAGACGCCGTATGGTGTGGCGAGCGATAGGGATGGCGACCGAATGCCTCGGGCTGGAACTGCCCGGCAAGCGACAGTACCGCCGCCGATTCGAGCGCTGCGGCAGGCGTCATCGGCGGCAGCAGGCCGGGCAGGCGCAGCGCAAGCATCGACTTGCCGGTCCCGGGAGGCCCGGCCAGCAGAAGCGAATGGCCGCCGGCCGCGGCGATCTCGAGGGCGCGCTTGGCCTGCGTCTGTCCGCGCACGTCCGAGAGGTCGGGATAATCACTGGGATCATGGACTGCGCGATCGGCGGCGAGGCATTCGCTCAATTTGCCCTGTCCGGTCAGATGGGCGCACACGGCAAGCAATGAGTTGGCCATCAGTACGCGCACATTGCCAGCCAGCACCGCCTCGCGCGCACTCTCTTCAGGCAGGATGAAACTTCGCCCCTGACCGCCGCAGGCCAGTACCATGGCCAGCGCGCCGCGAATCGGCCGCAGTTCTCCTGAGAGCGAGAGTTCGCCGGCGAACTCGTAATCGTTCAGCGTGTTGCCGGGAATCTGGCCCGAAGCCGCAAGGATGCCGAGCGCGATCGGCAGGTCGAAGCGTCCTGACTCCTTCGGCAAATCAGCAGGCGCGAGATTGATCGTGATGCGTCTGGCCGGAAATTCAAAGCCGGAATTCTGCAAGGCCGCCCGCACCCGGTCACGTGCCTCTTTGACCTCGGTATCCGGCAAGCCGACCAGAGTGACGCTGGGCAGGCCACCGGCCAGATGCACCTCGACCGCGACTTCCGGAGCAGAAAGCCCATCCAGGCCACGACTATGGACGACAGCGAGTGGCATGGGACGCTGTACGGCAGCGGCAGGAGCGTGTGTTGTCAGTCGTTGCTGCCATTCCTGTTTTCCATCCCGGCGACCCGCTCTTCAAGTGCTTTCAGCTTTTCACGGGTGCGCAGCAGCACCTGTGCCTGAATATCGAATTCTTCGCGAGTGACCAGATCAAGTTTCGCGAAAAACCCGGAAAGCAGGGCGCGGGCATTTTTCTCGATGTCGGCTGCCGGGCTGGCGGCAATGATGGCGCCAAGACGGGCGCTGAGTTCCTCAAACATTTTGGGGTCGAGCATAGCGAAGGTCTTTCCTGAAAAGAGTCATGCAAGAGCTTGAGTCTAGCACAGCGCATCGTCGCTCAGATTCGGCACTGCCTTGGTGCAAACGCCAGAATTCCTGCGCCAGCAAAGTGCGCCAGTTCAGATAATGTAGCGTGTCAATATCGCAACTATATGATAAATATCAATATTAGTGCCTGGCACGGTAAATGCTAAAGCGTACTGGCAAAGTTCACAATCCTTTCATCACTGCCTGAGGAGTCATTCATGAAACATACCCTTTTCGCTACCCTGCTTGCGGCTGCCTTTGCGCTACCGGCTATGGCCCAGACCGCCGCTCCGGCCGCACCTGAAGCCGCGCCGGCCAGCCCGTCACCCCTGACCGCCAATATCGGCCTGTTCTCCGACTACCGCTTCCGCGGCATTGACCAGACCTATGGCAAGCCGGCACTGCAAGGCGGTATTGATTACGCGCATTCCAGCGGCCTGTACGTCGGTAACTGGAACTCGAACGTCAGTTCGGGTGCAGGCTTTCCGGATGGCAACCTGGAAATGGACTTCTATGGTGGCTACAAGACTACGTTTGGAGATTTCGGCCTGGACGTTGGCGCCATTCTTTACTACTACCCAGGCTCCGAAGGCAAGGTTCTGGGCACCGGCGCAAGTTCCGGTGCGGTTACCAACAAGGAAATCTACATCGGCGGTTCCTGGAAGTTCCTTTAATTAAAGTACAACTATTCGGTAGATGACTACTTCTCCCTGCGCGGCTGGGATTCAACCGGCACCAGCACAGGCAAGACCACCCGCGGCACCGGTTACCTCGACCTGTCGGCCAACTATGACCTGGGTAACGGATGGGGCGTCAATGGCCACGTTGGCCGTCTCAGCCTGAAGAACAGCTACAAGGGTGACTATACCGACTGGAAGCTGGGTGTTACCAAGGATCTGAGCGGCTGGGTTGTCGGCTTGTCCTATGCTGACACCAATGCTGCCGGCAAGTGCTCCGGCGCGTCGGACTACCAGTTCTACTGCTTCAGCAGCATGAATACCGACAACGCGGGCACGCTTGGCACCAATACGAGCAAGACCAAGGATGCCGGTCGCGGCACCGCTCTTCTCTCCGTCAGCCGGACTTTCTAACTACTTGTGCAAGCGGGGAAGCCATACGCTCCCCGAGAAATGGAGCCCATCATGAAAATGGTTACCGCAATCATCAAGCCCTTCAAGCTTGACGAGGTTCGTGAAGCACTGTCCACCATCGGTGTGCAGGGCATCACGGTTACCGAGGTCAAGGGATTCGGCCGGCAAAAAGGCCACACCGAGCTATACCGTGGTGCCGAGTATGTCGTCGACTTCCTGCCCAAGGTAAAAATCGAGGCCGCGATTCAGGATTCGATCCTTGATCAAGTGATCGAGGCCATCGAAAAGTCGGCCGGCACGGGAAAAATTGGCGACGGCAAGATCTTCGTCTTCGATATTGAACAAGTCATCCGCATCCGCACCGGCGAAACCGGTGAGGAAGCCCTGTAAGGAGCAAACCATGAGACACCTCTTTGCCATACTTGCCCTGCTCGGCGCTGTAACCATCAGCGCCCCGGTGTGGGCGGAAGAAAAGGCGGCAACACCACCCGCCGTCACCGCTCCCGCAGCAGCAGCGGCGACGGCAGCACCCGCTCCGGCGGCTACTGCCGCACCGGCACCGGCAAGCAAGGCCGATACGGCCTGGGTCATGGTCAGCGCCGCGCTGGTCATCCTGATGTCGATCCCCGGCCTGGCCCTGTTTTACGGCGGGCTGGTCCGTTCGAAAAACATGCTGTCGGTTCTGATGCAGGTCTTTGTCACGTTCTCGCTGATCAGCGTGCTGTGGGTCCTTTACGGGTACTCGGTGGCTTTCTCTGAAGGCGGCAGTTTCTTTGGGTCACTCGACAAGCTGTTCAT
>CAIVZW010000429.1 GCA_903910495.1 uncultured beta proteobacterium | reverse complement strand
GGCGCCGAATGTTTCGTACAGATGGCCCGCCTCGAGAGTGGCTGCGAGGTGTGGCAGCAGGATTTCCTCAGCCTTGATCTGCCCGACGCGTACTTCGACGGCGTGTTTGCCAATGCTTCACTGTTTCATGTGCCGAGCCGGGAATTGCCGCGCGTGTTGCGGGACTTGCATGCCACGCTCAAGTCCGGCGGCGTGCTGTTCTGTTCAAACCCGCATGGAATGAATGAGGAAGGCTGGAACGGCGGCCGTTACGGTGCCTATCATGACCTTGAAACCTGGCGTTGCCACATGGCTCAGGCGGGTTTTGTCGAGCTTGAGCATTATTATCGTCCCACCGGACTGCCGCGCGAGCAGCAGCCGTGGCTGGCCAGTGTGTGGCGAAAAGAAGGAAATTGAACCGGCTTCGGGCGCTGGTTCTGAATTCAGGTAGTCAACGGACGAGATCTATAACTCCTTGCCAGTGACATCAGTCAATACCGGAAGGATCGAGTATGAAGACTTTGATTACAACTATACGTCATGCCTGCTTTCTGGATGACGCGGCAACTCGACGACGACTTCCAGTCCATCTTCTGCGCGATTGTTCAGTCGGATATCGCCACCATGCGCGCGAACGATATTGCGAGCAATACTCAAACCCAGGCCACTACCGCCCGTATTGCGATTGCGCGACATTTCTGCACGGAAAAATGGATCGAAGACTTTTTCCAGCAGGGCCTCGGGTAAACCCGGCCCGTTGTCGAGCACCCGGATAAGCAGGCGTTCGACTGAATCCTCAATCCGGATTTCCGCCTCGGTACCGATCTTGAGCGCATTTTCGATCAGGTTTTGCATGGCCCGAGTCAGAGCCCTGAGTGCCCCAAGGTAAGGTGCTTGCGCCTGGCCTGTCAGGTGGCATGTTGCACCGGCATCCTGCGCATCGTCGACCATGCCTTCCAGCCAGTGATTGACTTCAATGAGTCTCGACACTTCGCTCAGATGCGCGCTGCGCGCATAATCCAGGCCTTCAGTCACCAGATTTGCCATGTATTCGACATCGGTGATGATGCGTTCCCGCGGCGCACCATTTTCCAGTGCCTCGGCACGTAGTCGGAGGCGGGTCAGCGGTGTCTGCAAGTCATGGGCGATGGCCGCGAGAATATGGGTACGTTCTTCGATGTGCCGCAGGATCCGCTCGCGCATGGCATTAACGGCCTGTGCGGCCTTTTGCAATTCCTCCGGACCCGACTCGGACACCGGCGGCGAATTCAGGTTTCGGCCAAACTGCTCGATGGTCCCGAGCATCCGGTCGATTTGTCGAGTTGATATATGGACAGCCCACCAGACAAATGGGCTCACGGCAAGCAGAACGACCACAAGATAGCGCAGCAGAGCCCCCTCCGATGGCATGCTGAAGGGGTCAAAAAAATGAAGCACCAGCGACTCATCGGCATCAATCGATAACACCGCCTGAATCGCTTTTTCGCGAACAGCCGGAGGTACGCCTTGAGGCAGACGAAACGTCAGCTTCGCCTCTGGCGGCAGGTCCGACTTAAGGATCGCCGACAATCTGGCCAGACCCGGATCGACAGGCAGGAAATTTTGTGCATCGAGATTTGCCGGCTCCAGAGAGAATCGGTAATGCAAGCCTTGATTGAGGCGGGCCAGCCATTCAAGCCTCTGTTCGTGAGGCAGAAAGCGCATGAAATCATAGGCGAAAGAGATATCGGCTCCCAGGAAACGCGATATCTCCTCATTGACCTCCTGTCCGCGATAGACCATGAAAGCGAAAAAACTGACGATCTGAATGGTCCCCAGACCGATCGTCAGAGTGGCGAAAAGGCGGGCAGAGAGCGAACGGAACAAGACTAGCCCTCGTAACTCACGGGCTGTGCAAAGACATAACCTTCATTGCGCACGGTCCGTATATAGCGCGGGTCGCGCGCATGGTCATCCAGACGCCGACGCAAACGGCTGACGCGCAGATCGATCGAGCGATCCTCGATCTCGAATTCACGGTGCGCCAGTTGCGTCAGCAACTGGTCGCGGCTGAGGATGTGTTGTGGATGATCAAGAAACAGGCGCAACAAGCCGTATTCGGCACCACCAAGCGGCGTCACCACGCCATTCGAGTTGATCAAATTGCGCTGCAGAAGGTCGAGCCGCCAGTCGCCGAAACGCACCATGCGGGGCGTCGATTCGGCCGCAACCGAAGGCGGCAGCATGCGCACGCGGCGCAGGACCGCCCTGATGCGGGCCACCAGTTCGCGCGGGACAAAGGGCTTGGTCAGATAGTCATCAGCCCCAAGTTCCAGCCCGATGATGCGATCAACATCGTCTGAACGTGCCGTGAGCATCAATACCGGAATCGGCGGTCGAAAATCGGCACGCAACCGGCGAAATAGCGACAAGCCATCCTCGCCCGGCAGCATCAGGTCGAGCACGATAAGATCGACCGGCGAATTGGCCGTCAGCACAGCGTTCATTTGCTTGCCGCCACCAGCCGTTGATACGCGAAAACTGTTCTGTTGGAGATAGTCGCTGACCAGTTCGCGAATCTCCTGATCATCGTCGACAACAAGTATGTGAGCGAGCCGCTGTTCATCCATAGCCGAGATTAAACTGCTTCCTGTCCTGTTTTTCCAGCTTTATTAAATCCGGTTTGTATCCGCATGTGTCATTTCGCGGTTCGACATAAGCCGTTACAAGTCTGTCCCCCCCCTGACACATTGGCGATACATGGCGTTGCTTAAATACGCTTGAAACGTACCGTGTCAATGAAAGTCCGACGGAGATCAGGAGAAGAACTGCCTTGCGGCATTCAGTCGAACGGCAAAAGTGTTTCTATCGTTCGGAGCGAATAATTCTTTTCTGGAAGGGGAACCAGTGAATATTTTCAACAAGCTTACAAAAGGCGTGGAATGGATGCTGGTCGGGCTCCTCGGCATGATGGTCACGCTTGTATTCATCAATGTTGTCCTGCGCTATGTCTTCAACTATGGAATAGTGTTCACTGAAGAAGTATCGCGTTTCATGTTCATGTGGATCACGCTGATTGGCGCAGTGGTCGTGATGAAGGATAACGGCCACCTGGGCATGGGCATGGTCGTCAGCCGGCTTGGGGAGCGCGGACAGCGCATTTGCCGCTTCATTGCCGATCTGATGACTCTGGGCTGTTGTGGGCTGCTGGTCAAGGGCTCCTGGCAGCATGTGCTCCTGGGCATGGAAGACATGGCGCCGGTGACCGGTATCCCGTTGGGGCTCATCCAGGCGTCCTTGCTGATTTCGAGTTTTGGTATCGGCATGGTGCTGGCCTATTCGCTATGGCGGCAAGTGACTGGCCGCATGCCGCGCGAAGAACTGATCCCCTTCAGCGAGTAAGGGCGAGGAACGAGATCAATGACTATTGCAACTTTCCTCATCTCTCTGCTCGGCGCCATGGCCTTGGGCGCACCCATCGCCTTCGCCCTGCTGATCTGTGCCGTGGCGATGATGGTGCAGATGAACAATTTCGACGCCGGCATCCTGGCACAGAACCTGATGGAGGGGGCCAACAACTATCCGCTGATGGCCGTGCCGTTCTTCATGCTGACCGGTGAACTGATGGGTGCGGGCGGTTTGTCCAAGCGCATCGTCGAAGTAGCCGATGCATTGGTCGGCCATGTTCGCGGCGGGCTCGGCTATGTGGCAGTGATCGCAGCGGTAATCGTGGGCAGCATATCCGGATCTGCCCTGGCCGATACGGCTGCCGTCGCCGCGTTACTGATCCCGATGATGCGCAATGCGAACTACAACGTACCTACTTCGGCCGGCTTGATCGCTGCAGCAGGGTGTATCGCCCCGGTGATACCGCCGTCGATTGCACTGGTCATTTTCGGGGTGACGACAGGTTTGTCGATCACCAAGCTCTTTATGGCCGGTATCGTGCCGGGCATCATGATGGCTGTTCTCCTGGCCGGGACCTGGTGGCTGGTTGCGCGCAAGGATTTCAAGGATGCTCCCCCGAAAAAGTTCGATCTCAAACGCCTGATCAAGGCATTTCGCGATGGCGTCTGGGCGTTGGTCTTGCCCGTCCTGATCATTGGCGGCATGAAGGCCGGAGTGTTCACGCCTACCGAAGCGGCCTCCGTCGCCGTGTATTACTCGTTCATTGCCGGCGCCTTCATCTACAAGGAACTGGATTTGAGAAAGTTGCCTTATCTGATGCTGGCGGGACTCAAGACCTCGAGTACCATCATGTT
>CAIVZW010000428.1 GCA_903910495.1 uncultured beta proteobacterium | reverse complement strand
TCACCAAGTTCATGGCGCTGACCGAGCACATCAGCGGCGTTCTCGCCCTGACCGCATCGCCGAAGAGCCTTGACGCGCTACCGCCCGAGCTCAAGAAGGCCGTTCTCGAAGCTGCCAAGGAAGCCGCTGCCTTCCAGCGCGCGCGCGCACCCGAAGAGGATAAGCTCTCGCTCGCCGATCTCAAGAAGAAAGGCATGGTCATCAACGCGATCGACCGCAAGCCCTTCATGGCCAAGGCCGAACCGTTCTGGGCCTCGTTCAGCAAGGACGTCCAGGCCGAGGACTTCGTCAAGAAGATCGCCGCCCTGTAAGAGCCTGGTCGACGCCGGGTCTATCCCGCGCGTCGACCGTTTGGCAGCGTTACAGCGTTCGTCAAGCGGGGTGGCCCGTCCACCCCGCCTCATCCCTGCCTATCGGAGTCAGCAATGTCGCAGCATGCATCCCCAGTTGAATCACCATCGGCCGTAGCGGACGATGCCCCGGAGCTTCCCGCGCACGGCCACGGGGGTGCCGCCGTCCCCAAAAACTGGTTCGACCGCGCGGTCATGTACGCGACCGCCCTGATCATGCTGGCCATCGTACTTGCTGTCGGCATTCAGGTCGGCAGTCGATATGTGATGAACAGTCCGATTCCATGGACCGAAGAAATCGCCCGCCTGCTGATGGTCTGGATCATGCTGATCGGCGGCGTCGTCGCCATCCATCGCGGCGCGCACACTCGGATCACCGCGGCCATCCGTTTGCTGCCGGTGCGTACCGGAACCGCGGTTGACCTCGGCATCAATATCGTGGTTTTCGTCTTTTTCGGAATCCTTGCCTATCAATCCTGGCTGGTCACCGTGCTGTCTTCGCACGAAGTCCTGCCCGCCAGCGAACTTTCCGGCGCTTTTGTCAGCGCGCCGATGATGCCGTGCATGATCCTCATGATGCTCTACATCTTGCGCGAGATGCGCACGCAGGCGCTGACGGTGGCCGCGTCGAAGCGCGCCATGGCAATTGCTGCCGTAACGACGATTACCGCACTCGCCTCCGTCATCCTTCCTTTGGTGCTCGGCGTGACTCCGGTCGCCATTCTGGTCATCGGTTTCCTCGTCACCGCGACGCTTGGCATGCCCGTGGGATTCTCGCTGGCGCTGGTTTCGCTGACCTACCTGATATCGACGGGACGCATCCCGCTGACCATCCTGCCGATCAAGATGATGGGCGGTGTCGATTCCTTCACCCTGCTGGCGATCCCGCTGTTCATCCTCGGCGGCGCGTTGATGGAAACGGCAGGGATCTCGCAACGCATCGTGAACTTCTCCAAGGTGCTGGTCGGTCACTTTCGCGGCGGTCTGCCGATGGTCACCATCGTTGCCGAAATGATCTTTTCCGGGATATCCGGCTCGACCGCCGCTGACGTTTCAGCGATGAGTTCGCTGATGGTCCCGTCAATGAAGCGCGCCGGCTACCCGGGCGAGGATGCCGTCAGCATCGTCTCGGCGGCTTCGGCGCTCGGCATGCTGGTACCGCCCTGCCTGACCATGGTTGTCCTCGGATCGCTGGCGAATCTTTCGATCGTTACCTTGTTCATTGCCGGTTTCGGTCCGGCTTTTATTCTGGCTATCGCCGTCGCCTCGGTCGTTTTCATTCGCGCGAGACGCCTGGGCTGGCCACTCGAGAAGCGCGCCACGTTTGCCGAATTCATGTACGCAACCAAGGGGGCCGTGATCCCGCTGGGCCTGCCGGTGATCATTTTCGGCGGAATATTCAGCGGCGTCGTCACCGTGACGGAGGCCGCATTGGTCGCTGTGGTGTACGCTCTGATCGTCGGCCTGTTCATTTATCGCGAGCTTGAATGGAAACATCTGACCGAGATATTCGTGAGCAGCGGCGTCATCACCGCGATGACGCTCTGGGTTCTCGGCGCAGCGTCGGTCTTTGCCTGGATCATGGCGCGCGAGGAGGTGCCGCAGATCATCGGTGCCTTGTTCGCCGTAGGCGGCGGCGGACCGGTGCTCTTCATGTTCGCGACGATCGCCATCTTTGTGGTCATCGGCGCGCTGCTCGAGGGACTGCCCGTGCTGCTCATTTTCGGGCCCATTCTGATCCCTATCGCCATCAGACTCGGCATCGACCCGATCCACTACGGGACGGTGATCGTCACCTGCATGGGCATCGCATTTTTCCTGCCGCCGGTGGGTGTCGGCCTGTACATCGCCTGCGGTATCGGCAAGGTCGACATCAATCGTTTGATGCCCGTCTATATGCCCTATCTGGCGGCGCTACTGGTCGGTCTGGTCATTGTGGCATTCGTTCCGGAGTTCACTCTGGCCCTGCCGCGGTGGATC
>CAIVZW010000427.1 GCA_903910495.1 uncultured beta proteobacterium | reverse complement strand
GCGCATCCCGTTCTATCCTGACTTCTGGCAATTGGCGGTGTGGGGCGAGACCTTAATGCAGTTGCACATCGGTTACGAATCGGTCGAACCGTTCAAGCTTCAGCGTATCGATATTCCCGACGAAAGATCCCACGCTGCGGGCTTGCCACCCAAAGCGTTGCTGCGTGCCGACAAGGACGCGGGCAGCATCACCCTGGATAGTGAAACCACGTTGAGCGGCATTCCGCAAGAAGTATGGGGCTACAAGTTAGGCAATCGCTGTGCGCTGGAATGGGTGCTCGATCAGTACAAGGAAAAGAAACCGAAAGACCCGACCATCCGCGAGAAATTCGATACTTACCGCTTTACCGATTACAAAGAAAAAGTGATCGATCTACTCGCCCGCGTAACAACGGTGAGTGTGGAAACGGTGCGGATTACGCAGGAGATGAAGAAGTCGGCGCGTTGAGTCAGGGCTTTGCTGCATAGCCTTCGCAGCGGTGCAACTCCTCCCTGAACATCTGGCCGGGGGTGTAACCATGTTTTGCCGATACCGTCCCGCCCGGTCGAGCGGCTGAGCAAACAGAACCCCGAAGGTTCGCACACTGGCGACAGGTTCGCCGGTCGTCGTTGGGGTCATCCTGGGCAACTGCTGGCGAGAATATCACCGTGTGTTGGTTAATGTCGGGTGCGTCGTTTGCTGCCTGAATTATTTCAAAAGATGCTGGAATGGAGCCTAAAGAACCTAAAGAACTGTGCAAGGGTAGGTTATTTAGGTTTATTAGGTTCCCCTCTAGCGTGTTTCCCTGTTTCTTAATGGCGTTGAGGTAGCGGCCCATGGTCAGCTTCTCCCCATCGTTTTGGGGTTGATTGCGTAAGTTACTGACGGCCTTCCGCCCTTGGTGCCGGGTGCCGTTTCATTCCGTTGCAAATGATGCAGGTCGCACAACATCCCCGCCGCCGAATGAACCGCATCCGGTGTGCCAAGAAGTGACCAGCCTTTGAGATAAACATCAGCCGGTTTAAATCCATCCTCTACGGCACCGGCTTTGATCTTGGTGAGAAGTGCTGTTGCGCCTTCGGTCGCTGGGTGGGAACCTGCTGCATAGGCTCGTGCAGCGTGAGATTGCAGATACTCCGACCATGCCAGCGCCTTGAGCAATGAATCCTGGTTCACTTCGCTTTCGCCATCGGCTAGAGCACAGATCAGCGCGATTGCAGGAACCAGCTTTCGATATTTGGACAGGTGCGATTCCATCGCCGGATGATGTTCTCCTGTCCGTAGCGAGGCTTCAAGCTCATGCTGCCATTCAACAAACAAGGGTTGAGCGTCGTTCGAGAAGCGAAATTCAACAGGTGCTTCCTCCCCAGTTTCCGCATCGGTTCCGGGTGCCATCGCGTCGAGGCGTTCAAATATGGCAAACGCTTTTCCCTTGGCGGTTGTGTCTGGCCAGCGGTCAACGTTGCACCATTCACCGGCAACGTCAGGCCACACTAATAGGCCGAAGCGTTGCAGGAGTCCATCATCGCCAGCGCCACCATCAACAGCGTCACGGATGTATGCCTGAATCTTGCCGGGTTGAATGCCGCCCAGCATGGATAGACACACGGCTTTTATGTGGCGGTTGCGGCCACGTCCGAGACGATCAACGGTGTAACCCTGATTTCCATCATAGCTTTGCAAGTAAAAAGCCCTTGACCCTTCCTGCCCAGGCTTATCGAGCGACCTGAGAAGGCCGTTCAACTCGTCACGGTAGGTGAGGGTTCCCCATGGGTTCTCGATGAGAATTTCTTGCAGCGCCTCAACAGTTGAGTCAGTCACTTTGTAGCGGCGTAATGCTGGCGGCTGTTCGCTTTCGCCTTCGGCGGCGTCGCGCAGCAGTTGCTCGGCTTCGTTGTGATTACCCTTCTTCACGGCTGCCGCCGCTTTATGTTCGGCATCCTTGCCGGAGAGTTCTCCCAGCTTCGTTCTGATGTCATGGTCGAGCATAGCCTCGGCGTGCAGGTCGTTTGCAATGATGGCCAGACGGTCAAGCGGTTTCATCACTTCGGACAGCGCAGGCGATTTCATAACGCCGGGTCTGCCGACGATTGCCCCCCAAAGGTTTGGAACTACCTTCCAGTCATCATTCTGCTTGGGTCGAATACAAGCCTTGCGCCCGATCACAGACGACAGCGCCACCATCGCGCCCACGGCAGGAAAGTCAGGGGGGCATTGCATACGTTCGGCAATATCAGCGACCCATGACCGAAGCGCCAAAGGCAACAGATTGTTGTCGAACGGTTCCACCGGCAGCAATGAACACGGAACAGGCAGCGGATTAGGCCATGCCACACCCTCAGAATCGCTGCCAGTGCCGTTTTCACTATCGGCCAGACACTCTGCCTCAGTCGGTGCGCTGGCGTTGGCTATGGCGCGTTGTACGGCCTTGATGCCGATGTGCGCCGCCAGGTCGTTGAAGTCGGTGGCTTTCTCCGGCCTGTTCTTTCCGAAGTCTGGAACAGCCAACAGCCCAGCAACAGCCAGCGACGCCGCTGTTGCCTTGGTCAGCCCCGGATTTCCTGCTGTGTCTATATCATCATCTGCACAAATTAGAAGAGGCAGGTCTGGCAGTTTCGCCCGTAATGCTCTGGCGACAGCTTCAAGATTTCCAGCATTGAAGGCCACGGCCACCGGGTAGCCGGTTGCCTCGTGAATGCTCGCGCCAGTGGCAAAGCCTTCGACGATGCACAGGGCGTCGGCATCCTTCACCATGCCCAGGCTGAAATAGCCGCCCTTGATCTTGCCGCCTGACAAAAACAGTTTGCCGCCGTCATCGCCGATGAATTGCAGAGAATGAATCTTGCCGCCATCGCGTACCGGAACCACGATCCGGCCATTGTGCAGCTTCGCCCCATGCGCCTTGATGCCCTTGCGAACAAGGTATGGATGATCGTCCGGTGCTGGGGTAGCGGCTTTCCAGACTGCTGCGGCCTCGGTCGCAGCTTCGGCGTGACGCACCTGTTCTTCGGCTTCGCGCTGCTTCTGAGCCTCGGCAATCTGAAGTTTGAAGGCTTCGCGCTCGGCTTGCGTATAGGGCTTGCCTCTCTCAGCCTGCCAGCTTTCCGACAACCCGGTCGAGTAGTCACCGTAGACGCCACCGACACCATCTTCGAACAGTCGGCACCATCCGGCATCGTTGCTGTTTCCTTTACCTTCGCCAGGGAAACGGTGAAACCTGCCTAGTTCGATTTCGTCTGGCGGGGTCAGGCCATGGGCTTGCATCGCCTCTCTGAATTGTTGAGTTTGCATTTGTCTATTCCTCCCTGCCAACAGGGAGACAGTAGCGCAAGTCCTTCAAGTCACTTGTGTCCCACTGGCCGTATTGATACCTTCGGCGCATATCTTCTTCGACCTGTAGTTTTATTTGCTCATCGAAAAGATCGTTTCTCACCGTCACTCTGTCGAGAACAAGTGATGCAGCACGTGTGAAATAATGCGTGCGCCGTTTCGGTGTGATCTGCTTTTTCTGTTGCAGCTTCCGGGCGTTGTCGGCCAGGGCGTACCAGCCTTTTACCGGGTCTTGATGAGTGATAGACTGGCGGCTGTTGAAAGCAGTATTTGAGGCCGTTCCCGTCGCAAGCGGGGCGGCTTTTTCTTTTTTCTCCATGGTTGCCTACCCCGCATGATTCTTGGCGCTGCGTGGTTTTCCAGAAACAGGCAGCAGAGCTATGGCCATGGTTTCAACAGTCGGGCGGCTGTTGGTGATCTTTGATTCTAACCATGCCTCAATCTCTGATTCGATCCATGCAACAGGCGGATTTTTGCCGGTGCCCAATTTTATAGGCTTTGGGAAGCTGGGATCATAGCTGGCAGACTTTGGTTTCATCCGTTCATAGATTGCTGAACAACTGAGGCAAATCATGGCCTCAAGTTGTTT
>CAIVZW010000426.1 GCA_903910495.1 uncultured beta proteobacterium | reverse complement strand
AGGTGCGTCCTGAACATGGAAATGAGCAGAAAAACCACCGAAAAGTAGCCCAATCGCTCGCAAAATCGACTGGTTTCAGAATATTCAGCAATATATCCCGCCAAGTTCTCGGTCAAACTGAATTGTTCAGCATTTCCCTAGGAGAAACCGATATGAAAAAGACTCTGTTGTCCAGCAAAGCATTGCTGGTGGCTTCTGTGATTGCAAGCGTTATGCTGCTGCCTTCCGTGGCGTCCGCCGCAAGCTACAAGAAGCAAACCATTATGGTAGCTTCAGCCAATAACCCTTCTAGCGCTCATGCGGTGACGCTGAATAAATTTAAAGAAATTGTGGAGAAAGAATCGGGCGGTGCTATTAACGTAAAGGTGTTTTTGAGCGGTTCAATGGGAGATGAAACCGCCAACGTTAAGCAACTGCGTAACGAGGAACTGCATCTGACGACTGTATTTACTGGAAACCTTACTCCTTTTGCTCCTTCTGCCAACGTGCTTGTTCTACCGTATCTCTTTAGCAACCTGAATGAGGCTTATGCAGTGTTGGGAAATGAAAAATTCACCAGCATGCTCGCTGGCCAGATCCTCAAGGAATCCAACATACGCGCCCTAGGTTGGATAACTGGCGGATTCAGAAGCATCACCAACAGTAAGAAGCCAATTTTGAAGATGGAAGACTTGCAGGGTTTGAAGATCCGCGTTTCACCTTCAGCGATTCAACTTGCTTCGTTTCGCGCATTCGGTATCGAGCCGCAGCCTATGGCATGGTCCGAGACTTACAATGCATTGCAGCAGGGGGTCGTCGACGGCCAGGAAAACAGCTACGCAATCAACCGCGATCAAAAGTTCTGGGAAATCCAGAAATACATGACCGAAATCCACTACATGCTATGGACGGGCGCCATACTCGCGAGCGAGCGCTGGTTTAGCAAGCTTGACGCCGACACAAAGGATTTAGTCCTTCGCGCCACAAAAGAGGCACAAAAAGTGGAGTGGGAATTTGCCGCTGCCTATGAAGAAGAATGTAAAAAGGAAAGTATCGCCAAAGGCATGCGGGTGGACTACTTGACCGATGAAGACAAGTGGAAAGCAAAGGCGAAGGGGATCTGGCCGGAATTCGTCAAAACCCCCGAAATGAAAGCTCTGACCGAAACTGCCGTAGGCATCATCGAGGCACTTCCCAAAAAGTAAGCATTGCGAGTTGTCGCTCCGGTTCTGCCTGCAGGCCGGAGCCGAACAACTACGCCAAACGATAGTGAGGGGACTATGAAATTCATTCGAAAACTGTACGGAAACTTCGAGACTTACATCTGCGTGATATTGATGGCGGTCATGATTATTTCCCTGACAGCACAGTTAATTATCCGAGTTGCCACCGGGGGGTCTCTGCCCTGGGCGGAGGAAGTGGCACGTTACTGCTTCATCACTTCGGTTTATCTCGGCATGGCCGTCGGCGCACAACGTCTAGCCCACGTTCGGGTTACCGCGCAGTTCATGCTCATGCCACCCAAAATAAGACTGATCTTCCGCATCATCGCGGACACCCTTCTTATCGCTTTCAACCTAGCGCTTGCCTATATATGCGGTGGATTCGTGGCTGAGGGAATTCAATTCGGAGAGATGTCGGCAACCATTGGCGTCAACATTGCCTATGTTGAAGCTGTTATTCCCATCGGAGCACTGTTGATGTCGTGGCGCATCGTGGAGAGTTATCTTCATCGCCTAAAAGACGACCGACTTTACGAACTTGTCGCCGTTGAAACAGAAATTGGCCTTATACCTGCAGAGGAAAACAAGCCATGAGCATTCTCTCCGTCGCACTTATCTCGATGTTCGCCCTTTTCCTGCTGGGGATGCCCATCTACGCTGCCTTGACTATTGCAGCGTCTATCGCACTGTTGACAAGTGACATACTACCCCTTGCCGTTATCCAATCGTCATTATTCGACGGCTTGAACATTTTCCCTCTTCTGGCGATACCCTGCTTCATTGTCGCCGGCGCTCTAATGGAACGTGGGAATATTACCACCGAGATCATTAGCGTTGTGCGCTTGCTCGTCGGTCGCGTTCATGGAGGCCTCGGGATTACAACCATTTTGGCTTGCGCTGTGTTCGCATCAATTACGGGTTCGGCAGCCAGCACAGTAGCTGCTGTGGGCGCGATAATGATTCCTGCCATGATACGGAGTAATTACAGCCCCGTATACGCTGGTGCTGTGTCAGCCACAGGCGGAACGATTGGCATCTTGATTCCGCCAAGCAATCCGATGATCCTGTACGCGATCATTGCCAACGTATCGATTACAGGCATGTTTTCTGCCGGGTTCCTGCCTGGCTTTGTCATGACCGCAGCTCTTGGCCTTACGGCTTGGTTCCTGGCAAAACGCAAAGGCTACAAGGCGGACGAGTCGACGGCTGACTTTTCGCTGAAGGTCTTCATCAAGGCTTGCCGCCAGTCGTTTTTCTCACTCGCAACGGTGGTCATAGTTCTCGGCTCGATCTATTCGGGGCTGGCGACTCCGGTGGAGGCCTCTATCGTGGCGGTGCTTTGGGCGCTAATCGTCGGATTTGTGATCAACCGAGCCCTTACGCTGCGGGACGTCTACGACTCGCTAATGGAAGGGGTCATGATCTGCGGCACGATAACGATTATTGTTGGTGCCTCTACGCTATTCGGAAAGATTCTGACGTATGAGGAGGCACCCTCTCGGCTTGCCACCTATCTAATTGAAATCACGACCAACAAATATGCAATTATGCTACTTTTTGTCGCGTTGCTGTACGTGCTAGGGATGTTTATGGAGACCTTGGCGACAGTTATTCTGGTCACGCCTGTTGTGGTTCCCGTGCTGGCGCAGTTGGGTATCAATCCCCTCCATTTCGGGATCATCATGGTTATCGCGAATGAGGTAGGACTTTTGACACCTCCCGTCGGCGTCAACCTTTTCGTAGCCTCTCGGCTCACCAACGTTTCGGTGGAACGATTAGCCATTTCTGTTTTGCCATACATCCTCTCCATGACAGCCGTAATTCTTCTGATCGTCTTTTGCGAGCCGATTAGCACGATCATCCCAGAGTGGCTGGGCTTCAAGTACTGACGGAGGTATTAACAGTTTCATCGCGTGGATACGTTCTTCAAATCGGGCGAGTTTTCTTGCCGGGCCGTAGTGAGCACAAATCCAACAATGAGGCTTTTAGCACTGCTTATTTAAATCAATTACAGGAGAATATTGAAATGGGAAGCAAAAAAGTTTTTATCCTCGGAGCAGGCGTAATGGGTAGTGGAATCGCCCAAACCTTCGCACAAGGTGGTTTTGATGTCACTATATATGACATGGACATCAACATTGTCAACAAGGCGATCAGTAGTGTTGAAAAGCGAATGGCCAGTTCGGTTGAGAAGGGGAAAATCACTCTAGAGCAAAAAAACGAGATCGTTTCCCGTCTTAACGGAACAGTGGATTTGAATGACGTAAAGGCGTGCGCCATGGTGGTTGAAGCCATTGGCGAAGGTCTGGAGCTAAAGAAAAAGGTGTACGCTCAACTCGATGCGGTATGCACAGAAGGGACGATTTTGGCTACAAATACGTCATCGCTGTCCATTACAGAAATTGCATCGGCAACCAAGCGCCCGGAAAACGTCATTGGTATGCACTTCTTCAACCCCGCGCCTGTTATGAAGCTTGTTGAGATCATCAAGGGTATGAAGACCTCAACGGAGGTTTTTGAGCGAACTCGTGACATTGCGGTTGCTATCGGCAAAACTCCCGTTACGGTTTCTGAAGCTCCCGGATTTATCGTCAATCGTATGCTGGTACCTCTTGTTAATGAGGCAACTTTTATCCTTCAGGAGGGCATTGCCTCGGTTGAGGATATCGACACTGCGATGAAGTGTGGCGCAAATCATCCCATGGGACCGCTGGCACTCGGCGATTTGATGGGGCTCGATGTCGCTTTGGCGGTATTGGATATCCTGGTGAAGGAAACTGGAGATCCAAAATATCGCGCAAGTGCATTGCTGAGAAAATACGTCCGTGCCGGCATGTTAGGTCGTAAGACTGGCAAGGGATTCTATACGTATTAGACTGAGGTGATCCCCCGCAGTTGGGCAGATTTTTGGTTTGCCGTAGTGATCTCTCTAACGGGTTTTAAGCCGCCGCGGTGAGCGGCGGCTTATTCGGGCAGCGGAAACGGTTTCATAGGCGTGTGGATAGACTCTCTTCGTAGTCCGCCAATTCCAGAACTGTTCGACAAAGACGTATCGTGCCAGCAACCCTTGCCATTCATGCTGATCTGCATTGCGTTTTGCTCAAGCACACGTTGAAAACCGCGCTGGTGAACTGGCTGCCTTTATCAGTCTTTATGATGACCAGCGCGCCATACTTCACGATCGCTTCTTCCAGTGCTTCGTCACAAGGATAGGCCGTCAGCGCGTTGGTCATAGCATGTTTGGTGGCAGGAAACTGACGCTTTGCTGACCGAGACGAGTTGGGACTTGAACAGCCGATTCGGCCGACGACTTGCCCGTGACCTCACGGCAGGGTAGGTCCGCTCCATTCTGGAACTTGCCGCTGAGGTCTTCGACGGTTGGATGACCGCTGAGGGTCGATTTTTGCCTGTGACGTAGAAAATCCCTCAGCCCGGTATTAACGGCATCTTCGTACGGCGCACAACCCATTATCCACCTTGCACATGCAATTCGACGCATATCGGTTTTAGTCGCTCAGGCCTGTCCGTCCACCGGAAGATCCGGATGCCCAATACTTCAGAATCTACCGCAGAGGGTGTCATGCTTTCAAGGGCAATCAACCTGCTGCAGGCCCGATCCACGCCTTGAATGGCACGGAAAGTGTTAACCTTATAGCTCTTGTTTATCTCTCAGGAGGACACCGTGCGCTATCGATTGCTGGGCCGTACCGGCCTTTATGTTTCAGAACTGTGCCTGGGCACCATGACCTTCGGCGACTCCGGTTTCTGGAAAGTAATGGGCGGGCTGGGCCAGGAGGCCGCCACCGCCCTGGTGAAGCAGGCCTTTGAGGCCGGGGTTAACTTCATCGATACGGCCAACATCTATTCGTTTGGCGCCGCCGAGACGCTGACCGGCCAGGCGATCAGGACGCTGGGCCTACCGCGCGACGAACTGGTCGTGGCCACCAAGGCCACCGGCGTCATGGACGAGGCCACGATCAACGGTCGCGGCCAGTCGCGCTACCACCTAATGAACCAGGTCGATGCCAGCCTCAAGCGGCTTCAACTCGAGCACATCGACCTCTACCAGCTGCACGGGTTTGACCCGCTCACACCGCTGGAAGAAGTCCTTTCAACGCTGAACGACCTGGTGCGTTCTGGCAAGGTCCGCTACATCGGCCTGTGCAACATGGCCGCCTGGCAGATCATGAAAGGCCTGGCCATTTCTGAGAAACATCACTGGGCCCGTTTCGAGAGCGTGCAAGCCTACTACACGCTGGCCGGACGCGACCTGGAACGCGAGGTGCTGCCCTTGCTGCAGGATCAGCAACTCGGCCTGATGGTTTGGAGCCCGCTGGCCGGCGGACTGCTGAGCGGCAAGTTTTCGCCCGACGCTCAGGGGCCGGAGGGAACACGCCGGGCGAGCTTCGATTTTCCGTTCGTCGACAAGGCGCGTGCCTTCCGCTGCATCGACGCGATGCGCCCGATCGCCGCGCGCCACCAGGTCTCGGTGGCGCGGGTAGCGCTGGCCTGGCTGCTCAGCCGGGCGCAGGTCAGCAGCGTCATCCTTGGCGCCAAGACGCCGGAGCAACTCGATGACAACCTCGGGGCAATGCGGCTGGAACTCTCCGCCGAAGAAGTGGCGACACTCGATGCGATCAGCGCCCTGCCGCAAGAATACCCGGGCTGGATGCTGGAACGGCAGGGCCAGAGCCGGGCCAGCCCACCCGTAAGGTAAGGATGGCACGAAGAAACGGCGCGCTTCGCAGCACGCCGTTTCTCCTGCAGCCGGAACTACTTCTTCAGGCTGTCGCGAATCTCGCGCAGGAGCAGGATGTCTTCTGCGGTAGGTGCCGGCGCTGCCGGCGGTTCGGCCTTCTTGAGCCGGTTGATCTGCTTGACCATGATGAAAATGATGAAGGCCAGAATCAGGAAATTCACCATAATGGTGATGAAGCTGCCGTAGGCAAAGACCGGAACCTGCGCCTTCTTGAGCGCATCCAGCGTTTGTGCGGTTCCCGGCGGGACGTTTCCGAGCACGAAATACATCCCGGAAAAATCGAGTTTGCCGCCCATGATCCAGGCAATGATCGGCATGATCAGGTCACCAACGACTGAATCGACAATCTTGCCGAAAGCCCCGCCGATAATCACGCCAACGGCAAGATCCATGACATTGCCTTTCATGGCGAACTGCTTGAACTCCTGCACCATGCTCATAATTCCTCCCCGATCCTTGTTGTTGAAAAATGCGACGGTACTCGGAGTATCCGCCCCCCCGAAAAGTTCCACAGCCGGAAGTCCATCAACTCAGACCCGCCGTAATTTTTCGCCGGCCGCCATCAGCGTAGCTTCCTGTTTGGCGAAGCAGAAGCGCACCACACGGTCATCGCGTCCGTCCGGGTAAAACACCGAAACCGGGATCACCGCCACGCCCACTTCGCGTGTCATCCATTTGGCGAACTCGAGGTCGGGCTGATCCGAGATGGCGTCATAGCGCGCCAGCTGGAAGTAGGTTCCCCGGCACGGCAATAATTCAAAGCGCGAAGCCTGCAATTGCGCACGGAAAAAATCGCGCTTGTCCTGGTAGAACGCTGCCAGCCCCAGGTGCCGCGAGGCGTCGTGCATGTATTCGGCAATTCCGATCTGGCACGGGGTGTTGACCGTAAACACGTTGAACTGATGCAGCT
>CAIVZW010000425.1 GCA_903910495.1 uncultured beta proteobacterium | reverse complement strand
TAATGGGCTGGATATCCGCGGTTTCACTTACGACTCCAGCGAGCAGGTTCGCGACGAGATCATTCCGTCGGGCATGTCTTTCGCCGCCGGTCTGGATAACGCCATCAACGGGATTGCATTGACTCCGGTGGCTGGCACCGGTGGCCTGCAGCGTATTGCGGACGTACCGATCTTCTTTGCCGATTCGCTGGTGCGTCGTGGCGCCGCTTTGCAGTTGACGCGTGACGCGGCTGTCCCGGTGGCGCGCATGTGTGCCGCAACACTGGCGCAGGCCGGTATTGCCGATGGTTCCCCGGTGCGTGTCAAACAGGGGCAGGGTGAAGCCCTGTTGACGGCCTGTCTGGACGAGTCGGTGCCGGCTGCCTGTGTTCGGGTGGCGGCGGCTCATGTTTCGACAGCAGCGCTGGGCGACATGTTCGGAACGATTATCGTGGAGCGTGCATGATGGTGGAGACGCTGCAGCAACTGTTGCCGGGCTTTCTGATCCCGTATCTTGACCAGGCGATGCAACTGGGGCAGGGATTCTTCGGTCCTGTGCTCTGGCAGAACATCCTGACCGTGGTATGGACGGTCATCAAGGTCATGTTGATCATCGGCCCGTTGCTCGGGATTGTGGCCTACACGACTTTTGCCGAGCGCAAGGTGATTGGCTGGATGCAGGTACGCATCGGCCCGAATCGTGTCGGTCCGTGGGGACTGTTTCAGCCGCTGGCCGATGGTCTCAAGCTTCTGCTCAAGGAAGTGGTGGTTCCGGAGAAGGCCGATGTTGCCGTTTTCCTGCTGGCGCCCGTCTTTGCCTTTGCTCCTGCGCTACTGGCCTGGGCCGTTATCCCGTTCAATGATTTCCTGATTGTCGCCAACGTCAATGCCGGCCTGCTGTTTGTCATGGCGGTGAGCTCGATCAGCGTGTACGGCATCATCCTGGCCGGTTGGTCATCCAACTCTAAATATGCCTTCCTCGGCAGTATGCGTTCGGCGGCGCAGATGATCTCCTACGAAGTGGCGATGGGCCTGTCGCTGGTCGTTGTGCTGATGATTTCCAACAGCCTGAGTCTGATCGACATCGTCAAGGGCCAGGATCAGGGTCTGTTTGCCGACATGGGGCTGAAGTTCCTGTCGTGGAATTGGCTGTCCCTGCTGCCGATGTTTGTTGTCTATCTGGTTTCCCTCTTTGCTGAATGCAACCGGGCGCCATTCGACCTTGCCGAAGGTGAGTCCGAGATTGTCGGCTACCACGTTGAATACGCCGGGATGAGCTTTGCCGTCTTCCAATTGGCCGAGTATTCGGCGATGCTGCTTGGTTCGACGCTGGTGGCCCTGTTGTTCCTCGGCGGCTGGCTCTCGCCGGTGGGCTTCCTGCCGGACAGCATCCTCTGGCTGTTCATCAAGATTCTGGCGGTTGTGACAGTTTTCTTCTGGGTTCGTGCCACCTTCCCTCGTTATCGCTACGACCAGGTCATGCGGCTGGGCTGGAAGGTATTCATCCCCATCTGTCTGATCTGGCTGACCGTGGTGGGCTGCTGGATGATGTCGCCCTGGAACATCTGGAAGTGAGAGGCGAGACATGGGTTCGATGAGAGAGATTTTCAATAGCCTCCTGCTCAGGGAACTGCTCAAGGGCATGGCGGTGACCGGGCGCTATATGTTCGCGCGCAAGATCACGGTCCAGTATCCCGAAGAAAAAACGCCGCAGAGCTTCCGTTTCCGTGGGCTGCATGCCCTGCGCCGCTACCCGAACGGTGAGGAGCGCTGCATCGCCTGCAAGCTTTGTGAAGCCGTTTGTCCGGCAATGGCCATCGTTATCGAATCGGCAGAGCGGGTGGATACGAATGGGCAAAAATCACGCCGTACGACGCGTTACGACATCGATCTGAACAAGTGCATCTTCTGCGGCTTCTGTGAAGAAGCCTGCCCCGTCGATGCGATTGTCGAAACCCGTGTTTTCGAATACCACGGCGAAAAACGTGGCGATCTTTATTACACCAAGCCCATGTTGCTGGCCAATGGCGATCGCTATGAAGCACAGATCGCCGAAGACCGCGAGCTTGACTCGAAATACCGCTAACAGGCGCTGATACGATGGAATTCAAGACCTTCGTTTTTTACTTTCTATCCACGATTCTGGTTTATGCCAGTCTGCGTGTAGTGACCCTGCGCAACCCGGTTCACGCGGCCCTGCATCTCGTTCTGGCTTTTTTCAGTGCGAGCGGCGTGTGGGTCCTGTTGCAGGCCGAGTTTCTGGCCATCGTACTGGTGCTCGTCTATGTTGGCGCCGTGATGGTGCTCTTCCTGTTCGTTGTCATGCTGCTCGATATCAACCTTGATCGCCTGCGCGAAGGGTTCTGGAGCTATCTGCCGCTGGGTGCGATTGTCGCACTGCTGATGGTTTCCGAAATGAGTCTTGTGCTCTGGGTCAGCTATCTTGACCGGGTCGAAAAAGACGTTCCGCAGGCAGAGGCCTCCTACAGCAATGTGCAGGCCGTTGGCCGTCTGATGTTTACCGAGTACGTCTATCCGTTCGAACTGGCTTCGGTTGTTCTGCTGGTCGGCATTGTCGCGGCCGTGGCGCTGACCCTGCGTGGCAAGCGGAAGAGCAAGTCGGTGAGTCCGGCGGAACAGGTTTTCGTGAAAGCAAAGGATCGCGTTCGCGTACTGAAAATGACTGCCGAGAAGCGGGACTGAAATCCGGGCAGCAGCAAAGACAACGAAGGCTTGAGCATTTGATAGTCAGGAATACGATGTGGCGGTGCCTGGCACCACCACTTGCAGAAGGAACCAGGGAGGCACCTTGCTAACACTGTCCCATTATTTGATATTAGGCGCGATACTGTTCGCGATCAGCATCGTCGGTATTTTCCTTAACCGGAAGAATCTGATCATCATCCTGATGTCGATCGAATTGATGTTGCTGGCGGTGAATCTGAATTTCATCGCCTTCTCGCATTACATGCAGGATCTGGCCGGACAGATTTTCGTCTTCTTCATTCTGACCGTTGCCGCGGCCGAGTCGGCCATCGGTCTGGCGATTCTCGTCGTGCTGTTCCGTAACCTGAAGAGCATCCACGTGGATGATCTGGACAGCCTGAAGGGTTGAACATGGAAATGCAAAAACTCTACCTGCTGGTTCCCCTGGCGCCCCTCCTCGGGGCCGCCATCGCCGGCCTTTTCTGCCGCGTGATTCCGCGCTGGGTGGCCCATACCGCCGCCATCTCGGGGGTGGCGATAGCCTTTGTCGCGTCGCTGTTCATCTTCCAGGATGTGGCCGCCGGCAATACGTTCAACGGGCCGGTCTATC
>CAIVZW010000424.1 GCA_903910495.1 uncultured beta proteobacterium | reverse complement strand
TTGCCTTTGATCCGGCACGAGTTGGCAATAAAGAGCAAGAAAGCATCACCATTGGAACAGGTCGCCGCTACAGCCCGGTGCTTGGCCGCCCGCGCAGGGGTCGCCCCGTGATCCTGCCCGGTTCTGTCCTGCTCGGGACGGATCTGCAGGGTACAGTGGCCTGGCCGCTGTTCGGCAAGAACATAAAACAAAGTGAAACGGGACAGAAAACCGGTAAAAAATGGAAAAAGCCTGTTCGTCCGGCACCGCTGCCCGAACTGAAAATATCGTGGAAAGATATTACCCGTTCCCAGGCCGGTGTGCTTCGTGAATTACGGAATACAGACCACAACAGCGCCATTATCGGTAAATATCTCATGGATATTCGCGATAAACACGCCGAAAAGAGCGCCAGTTCAGATCCCGCCAGACTGTATGTCGCCCTTGTCTCTATTCTTGAAAAACAGGGGATTGATCAGTTGCGCACGACGGTTACGGGCATACTTAACCACCTGAAGACCGAGGTCTGGTGGGAGGAAAAGAACACCAGAGCCGGGAGGGTTGCATAAATGAATATGATCAAAGATGCCCGCCATGCACTTCAATTATCTATAAACCTTCGTCTGGCAACGCCGCTGTTGCTGCGCTCCGGTCAAATCGGCGACATTACTGACTCCAGCCTCGAGAAGACACCTGATGAGAAGCGCTTTCTTGTAAACGGGTATGTCTGGGCCAGCCTGCTGCGCCGCTCCCTCTCCCGACTCGCCGATGGAATGAAACTGGCTGAACAGATCGGCAAATATCAGGAGGAAGGTGGTGTTTCGCCACTGTGGTGCGAGACGACAACGGCTGACCTTCATACAACGGCCATCAATCCCGGTATCAGCGTCGACCGGAAATGGGGCGCCGTCAGACCAGGCGCTCTCTTCAATGATGAACTGGCAATTGCCGGACTTCCTCTGACAATGCGTTGCACTCTGTTTGCACATGATGCCGCCTCTGCAGAAAGATGGCGTGTCGCGTTATTGGATGCACTGCGGTTGGTGGATGAGGGCCTTGAGAATATCGGCGGAGGTTGGACATATGGTTATGGCCGGTTGGCTGTCGAAGACGTCAGCTATGCAATATTCGATCTGCAGGATTCTGAAAAACGCAAGCTGCTCTGGCAGTGGGAAGGCTTTGACTGGCAAAAGAATACCCTCCCTGCAAAATTGCCCAAAACTGTTGCCGTCGCTACCATTCTTGCAGTGCGGGCCAAGGTGGCCGACGGACAGCTTCTGGCGATCAAAAGCAGTATATTTCCGCTGGATGCCTCCGGGTTCGGCAAACTCCCTGACTCGTTTGTATTTCGCCGCAACCGCCTGATTGATGGACAGAGCCATAACGAACCGGTCATCACGGGCAAGGCGATCCGCCAAGCGCTTTTCTCTGTGCCATTGGAACGAAAATGGCGCTCGCAGGGTGAAGATGCTTGCCTTTCCACCACCCATGGCAAGCAGCGCAGCGAGGACAAGCGTTGTACCTGTCGCCGTTGCCGCTGGTTCGGCAGCACCGATGCTGCCGGTATCCTAGCCGTTACCGATGGGCCGGTAATCAACCCGTCTTTCGAGGTGGTCAGCCGCATACAGCTTTGCGAACACTCCATGCAGAACATGAATCTCTTTTCCGGTGAGTACCTGACCGGCGGGGAGTTTTCCTTCAAGATTATTATTGACGAAAGCCGTGCCGATGACGCTGATGAATTATTGGCCGAAGTAACCAGCCTGCTTGATGAAATGAAAGGGGAAAACGCCCCGCCGGGATGGTATCGCTTGGGCGGCACGGCC
>CAIVZW010000423.1 GCA_903910495.1 uncultured beta proteobacterium | reverse complement strand
GGTCACCGAAAGTTTCTGTGTCAGCATCGGTGCCGATGCGTATGCCACGGACGCCGCCTCCGCCAGCGAAAGGGCTATCGCACTAATCAACAAGAAAGTGGTGTAAGCAACAAATTGTTCATTAGCGTTGTGGGTCGGCTCTGCACCCCAAGGGTGTTTCCTGCGGGGCACATTTCCTTCGGTCAGGCTTCAGCCCGACAGGAATTGGAGACGTCGGCCTGAAGGCCGACCCACAAGGTGTTCGCATCTTGGCTCCGCTTTTTTTCGGTCCGCGCTAAGCCCTCACAGAGGTTCTGTCACAAGGAGCGCACTGCCTTGGCAATCGCCGCGATATGGGCCGGTGTGGTGCCGCAACAGCCGCCGATGATATTGGCCCCCGCCTGGACCAGCGCCGGTACCTGGCGAGCCATGTCATCCGGGGTTTCCGGGAAAGTATCCACGCCATTCAGATGCACCGGCAGGCCGGCATTGGCATGCACCAGGATCGGCGTCCGTGGGCAAGCCGTCCGCATCTCCCGTACGATATCAACCATCCGTTCCATGCCATTGCCGCAGTTGGTACCGATAATGTCAGCACCAGCCTCCAGCATGGCGACGGCAGCCTCTCCGGGGCTGACTCCCATCATTGTCCGGTACTCATTTTGCAGGGTTCGTTCAAAAGTGAAGGTGGCAATCACTTCCAGGCCAGTGTTCTCCTTGACGGCTCTGACGGCGATTGCTGCCTCGTCAAGGGCACTCATCGTCTCGATACAGACAGCATCAGCGCCACCCTTTTCCAGGGCCACCGCCTGTAGGGCAAAAGCGGCATAGAGCGCCTCTTCGGTAACCTCCTCCAGCAGAAGCATTTCCCCGGTCGGGCCAATCGAGGCAATAACCCAATGCTCATCCCCGGCGGCCTGACGCGAAATTCCGGCTGCTGCTTCGTTGATTTCTGCTGTACGTTCAGCCAGACCATAATGCGCCAGCTTGAAACTGGAGCCTCCGAAACTGTCGGATTCGACCATGTCGGCACCCGCATTGATATAGCTCGCGGCAATCTCCAGAACTTCCTCCGGATGGATTACGCACCACAACTCCGGGCACTCGCCGGGTTTGAGGCCTTTCTGCTGAAGGAAGGTACCCCAGGCGCCGTCCGAAACCAATATCCTGCCGTCCTGGACAGCGTCCCCAATCCGTTTTCTCGACATATTTTTTCCTTTTTCTGGAGGATAGAAAATTCAAGGGCACAACCCTAAGAATCCTTGGCTTGGGCAACGGAATCTCAAGGCCGTGTTTCTGCGCATTATTAACATATTTCACCACAGTCCGGTTAAATGCCGGTGACTATTGCATTGACGTGTACTATCCGACTTTGCCCCCTCAAGAAAAGCCATTTCCGAATGCAAAGTGACGTCAAAGAGAAGCCCAGGTACGCCGTCGTGGCGGCTGTACAACTGCCGGGCGTGAGCGATATCGAGTTCGAGGCATCGCTGGCCGAGTTGCGCGATCTGGCAAAAACACTGGGCTTAGAGGTTGTGCGCTCGTTCATGCAGAAGCGCTCCGGTTTTGACAAAACGGCTTATCTCGGCGTCGGGAAACGGGAGGAGATACGCTGCTTCGTGAACAACGAACCCGATCCCGATCAGGAGTCGCTTGCACGCTCCGCCGACCCCGGTCCCATCGATCTTATCCTCGTCGACCACGAGATATCACCGTCGCAGGCGCGCAACCTCGAAAAGGAAGTCGGCTGCCAGGTGATGGACCGCACCATGGTCATCCTCGAGATTTTCCACCGCAACGCGCGCTCCCGCGCCGCGCGGGCCCAGGTGGAGATCGCGCGCCTCGGCTACATGGCGCCACGCCTGCGCGAGGCGGCGAAGCTTGCCGGACCGCAAGGACGGCAACGCAGCGGTCTCGGTGGCCGCGGAGCCGGCGAGTCGCATACCGAGATGGATAGGCGCAAGATCCGTGACCGCATCGCCGAACTGCAACTGGAGATTACGGCGATGGACGTCGAGCGCAAGACGCAGCGCGCTCGTCGGCAAGGGAGTCAGGAACTCGCCTGTGTCGCGCTGATCGGCTACACCAACGCGGGCAAGTCCACCTTGATGCGGGCGCTTACCGGAAGCGAAGTGCTGGTCGCCAACAAACTCTTCGCCACGCTCGATACCACCGTGCGCTCTCTCCACCCCGAGAGCATGCCGCGCGTGCTGGTCAGTGACACGGTCGGTTTCATCAAGAACCTGCCGCACGGGCTCGTCGCGTCGTTCAAGTCAACGCTCGAAGAGGCGCTTGATGCGTCGCTCCTTCTCCACGTCATCGACGCCAGCGATCCCGGGTATGAACGCCAGCTCGATGTCACCGACGACGTGCTTGAGGAGATCGGTGCGAAAGCCGTGCCGCTCATCCGCATCTTCAACAAGATCGACCATGTTGGCGATATTGCTGCGCAGGGCGAACGTGAAGCGGCGCTGCGTGCGCAGTACCCGGATTGCCTCGTGATCAGTGCTCGCCGCCCTGGAGACGTTGCCAAGCTGCGCGAGGCGATCATTGCGTTTTTTCAGCAGAATCTTGTCGAAGACGAGCTTTTCCTGCCCTGGTCGGCACAGCAACTGCGCGGGGAAATCTATGCGCGTTGTGAAGTGCTGGAAGAGCGTGCAGACGGTGAGGGAGCGTTCTTCCGCGTCCGCGGTGAG
>CAIVZW010000422.1 GCA_903910495.1 uncultured beta proteobacterium | reverse complement strand
TAGGTCAGGCCTTCAAAACCGCCCTTGCCATCAGGATTGCCGGTGTTGCCGAGCATCACGTTGGTGTCGACATAGACCGGATAGACCGGGTCCATCACCGCCACGCGATTACCGGCACCGAAAATATCCAGCAGATTGCCGCAGTCGCACTTCGAACCGTCGGAAACAAAGATTTCATCAGCCTCGATGTCGAGACCTCGCGCACGGAAATCGTTCTCGGCAATGGCATTGCGCAAAAAATCGTAGCCCTGCTCCGGGCCGTAGCCACGGAAAGTCTCGCGCACGCCCATCTCGTCAATCGCCTTGTGCATGGCCGCGATACTCGCCGCCGGTAGCGGCTCGGTCACATCGCCGATACCGCAGCGGATGATGCGGCCAGCGACGGCCGGATTGGCGTCGGCAAACGCCTTGACGCGCCGGCTGATTTCCGGGAAAAGATAGCCCGCCTGAAGTTTCAGATAGTTTTCATTGATGAATGCCACGATGCATGATCCTTGTTGAGGGTTAAACGGTGCTGGTTTGAACGGCAAAGACTGAAAATGGTACTGGCTGGCTCAAGCCTTGTCCAGCAGCAAAGGCGTTGTCCAATTGAGATTGAGTCACATCACATGAACACATCAACGCGGACATGGAAGCGACGAGCTAGCCGCTTGGCGATTTCCTTGCTGATCGAGCGTCTCCCGCTCAGAATGTCCGAAATTCGGCTTTGTGGCGCGCAATCGCCCAAATCCTCTTGCTTGAGGCTGTGCTGATCCATCAGAAAGCGCAAGACCTCCTTTGGTTCAGCCTCGGGAATCTGGTAGTTCTCATCCTCGTAGGCTTTCACCTGATCCGCGAGGTAATCCAGCACATCCGCCAGCGGATGGTTTTCGTCGTCGCCGATCTCATCGAGCAGCGCATCAATCGTGGCACGAACCTGTGCATAGTCATTTTCTGTTCGCACAGAAGTCACGCCGACGAGTTGTTTGAACGGCATCCATGCCTCGAGAATGGCTTGCGGTTCTGGCACCGTTTTAAGTGCGTATCCCATCATTTCCTCCTTTTCCAGTCACCGCGGTCGTACTCGGCGTGTGTCAGTACAGCGCGGATAAAGACCTTGTGACGGTTGTAGTGGAGCGCTGTAATCAACCGATACTTGTTGCCCCCGACATTGAACACCGTCAAGCCATTCACATAGTCGGCGCTGGCGAACGTTGCTCTCAGCTTGTTGAAGTCGCTAAAGACTTCACTCTCCATCGTGCGAAACCACGCCTGCAACGAACATTCAGCATCCGGATATTTTGTCCAGAACTCAACAAGTGCGGGCTTGGCAATTACGTGCATGGGGACACTATATACCGTATTGGTATGCTGTCAACAGACAAGAAGAGAAAATTGAACCCAGGCATAGCGGTGCGAATCGAAAACCTGCCTGCGCGGAAAGCCCGTGTTTAAAAGGTTCTTCAGGCCATGCTCTGAAGGCCGCCTATTGACGGGCGTTGCAGGGCAGCGAAAACATGCGTTGTCTGTTCCTGTACTACCGAGCAAAGCATCATAGTTCAACGGCAGCTTCCGAACATTGCCAAAGCGTACTGGCGACCCAATCCGGTCGATGGAAAAAATGGAAGCTGCCGTTGATCGGAGGAACCGAAAAATCGAAAGCGGTCGTTCAATTTGGGAAACCACTTCACTAGCCTGAACGGCTCTTCCGCTGCTGATTCCGGCCATTGGGGTGCTACTGCGCGAGCCGAATTGACCATCGTGAGCAAATTTGAATCAGCATCACCGACGCCGAGATTTCGTGGTCATATCAAAAGTCTGGCAATCCTTGCGCTTTGTCGCTCGGTGTCACGCACGCTAGTCAAATAGGATCGCGCAACACCAATCAAGCAAGCAGACAAGCTCTTGGGGTGCGCGATCAAGATCGGAATCGAGGACGATGGTGGTGGTAAGTTGGAGATCCGTGGTCGAGCGAACTCCTTTTGATGGCTAAGGGCTGCCGGTCAGCGCGACGGCACTGACATACTCCAGCACTTTGTCATTCCGCATCACACCCTGCGCCATTGTCAGGCACGGGTTCTCAAGCGCTGGTGTGGGAATAGGCAAAGATGCAGGAAGATCCGGTTTGCGTACCCGCCGACGAAAGTCGCATACTTGCCACCGTACCTTCCCCATGAACATGACAAGGAGTCTTTCCATGCACTACAGAAAACTCGGCAATACCGGCCTCTTCGTTTCCGAGTTGTGCCTCGGCACCATGACCTTCGGCGGTGCAGAGGGGAGCATGTGGGGCCACATCGGTCGTCTTGAGCAAGGAGAAGTCGACGCCCTGCTTGGTCGTGCGGTCGATGGCGGCATCAACTTCATCGACACCGCCGACGTGTATTCAGAAGGACGTTCTGAGATCATGACCGGGCAGGCACTTAAGAATCTCAAAGTGCCTCGCGAAAACGTGGTGGTTGCCACCAAAGTGTTCGGTGAAACCGGGACCAAAGGCGTCAATTCGCGAGGCTTGTCGCGCTACCACATCATCGATTCGGTCAAAGGCAGCCTGTCGCGCCTGCAGCTCGATCACATCGATCTCTACCAGATCCATGGTTTTGATCCAGCCACACTGATGGAAGAGACGCTGCGTGCGTTGGACGACATGGTGCACCAAGGATTGGTGCGCTACATCGGTGTGTCTAACTGGGCGGCCTGGCAGATCGCCAAGGCGATTGGTATATCAGAGCGCCTTGGCCTAGCGCGTTTTGACTCGCTGCAAGCGTATTACACAATCGCCGGACGTGATCTGGAGCGCGAGATCGTGCCGCTGCTGCAAAGTGAAGAAGTCGGCCTGATGGTATGGAGCCCGCTTGCTGGCGGACTGCTGAGCGGCAAGTACGGCCGCGACGTACAGGCGGAAGAAGGCAGCCGCCGCACAAACTTCGACTTCCCGCCGGTGAATCTGGAACGCGGATACGACTGCATCGATACCATGCGAACGGTTGCCGAGGCGCACGGGGTGTCAGTCGCGCAGGTAGCGCTGGCCTGGTTGCTCCACCAACCGGTGGTCAGCAGCGTGATCATTGGAGCCAAACGCGTCAGCCAACTCGACGACAACCTCGCCGCGTCCATGCTGAAACTGTCGGCGGAGGAATTGGCTGATCTCGATGCAGTAAGCGCACTGCCCGAGGAATACCCAGGCTGGATGCTGAAACGCCAAGGCGGCACTCGCCGCCAGCAGCTCCGCGACGCGGTTGAGCGGTCGTTCGCCAGCTAGGGCGCTAGGGCCACACCGATCCGGTCAATCAAGTATTCGTCACTCAGGGCCAGGTTTGAGCGTGAGTCGTTGACGTGGTCGAACATTGCTTTCTCCGCGCAGTCGGGGTCGCGCGCACGGAGCGCCTCGAGCAGAAGGTGGTGTTCTCGGTAGCTGTTCGCTGTCGGCTTGAGCAGGCCCTTGGTGTTACTGATGACTATGATGGTTATCGTGGCCAACATGTCGAACAGGAACCGGTTGCCGCAACAACGCAGTAACTCCATGTGAAACTCATAGTCCGTCCGCTTGAGCGCCTGCGGGTCGTTGCTGTTGGCCGCCTCGTCGAATGCCTCCAGCAGGCGCGCCAGACCTTCGAGCTGGTCCGGCGTAGCATTGATCGCCGCATCTCGCGCTGCCAGTGGCTCGAGCCGGCAGCGGATGTCATAGATGTCGATCAGCTCCTTGTGCGTGTACCGACGCACATGCGCGCCGCGACGCGGAAGATTCTCGACCAGATTTTCCTGCTCGAGTTTGGAGAGCGCGAACTGCAGTGGCGTCCGCGACACTCCTAGCCGCTCCGCCAACTCGTCCTGGACGAGCTTCTCGCCCGAGCGCAAGTCGCCGTCGATGATCATGCTTCTGAGCACCTTGTAGACCTTGCGGCCAAGGTCCTCGGTTTCGATTCGGTACATGTCTAATCTCTGATGACACCCAACTGGGCGCGCGTTTCGGCCGGCGTCGCGATTTCCAGTCCAAGCAAGCCGACCAGATCCGCCAATCGCTTGACCAGTTCGAGGTTGTTGGGGGCGACCTGGTTCGGAGCAAGGTGGCGACCATCCTCGAATCCGACCCGCACCGCACGTGCCCCTAGACCAAGCGCCGCGGCCAGCATCCTGTAGTCGCTCATACCTTCGTGAATGAACCCCCAGTGCGATCCCGGGGGCAACAACGAGGAAAGATAATACAGGTGCCGGGGATCCGCCAGCATCGCCCCGTGGAAGCCGAGACAGAAATTGTAGTTCAGTGGCTGAGTCAGTAGGCCCTCGGCAACCAGTTGCTCGATGGTGGCGAGCATGCTCACGTCGAATATTTCCAGTTCGGGCACGACGCCATGCTGCTTCATCTCGTCGATCCAGAAGCGTATATCCGGCAGCGTGTTGATGTAGACCCCTTCGCCGAAGTTAACCGAGCCCAAGTTGAGTGAGGCCACTTGCGTGCGCGGTTCGTTGATCGATACACAGCGCTCAGCCAGGCTCAGGGTGGACTTACCCCCGGTGGACCCCTGGATGACGATATCGGACTCCCGGCGGATCAGGTCGAGGGTGCGCGCGTATGCAGAAAGATCAAAGGTCTGTTCGCCGATGGTGTCGCGCACATGCAAATGCACCATCGACGCTCCGGCTGCCGCGCATCCGATGACTTCGGCGGCAATTTCTTCCGGGGTGATCGGGTTTTTTGCGCCCGCCGGAATGACTGTCCCGACATGGGCAACCGGGGCGACGCTGACGATGACTTTGTTCTCGTTCATAGCTCAATCCTCCACGATGTGGGTGCTGCGTTGAATGGCCGGGTCGGTGAATCCGTCGAGCGTATCGCGCACTACTGACGAGAAGCTGTAAAGCACCACCCCGTCGGGCCCGCCCTGAAACCAGTGCCGCTCTCCGGGCTGAAAAGTGCGCGTGTCGCCGGGACCGAACACGGACTCGCAGCGGGTTGAATATACCGCCTCTTTGCCTGGAACGACCCGGCCATTGTCGAGCGTGTCCGGGCCCTCGGCGCAGCAATAGAGCTGGCCCCAGGCCACCCGCACGGTCTCCTGTTTACCTGGGTCATCCCCGACCGGGGGATGCCAGTGCTCAGGCAGCGTCTGCCCTGGAAACAGCGCGATGATCTTGGCGGCGTAGCGCTTGGTTTGAATGAAGGTGAAGATCTGCGCCCCTTCGGTCTCAGGTTGGCTGAGACCAAAATCGGCGACTTCGATACGGTCGCGCTCCTTCTCCGTCAGGAAGATGCCTGCATTTCGGAATATGTCGAACGCGCGGCCCTGCAGCGCGGCGAATTGGCTATGGGTGATCATTTCAGCAAACCTCTAATTATGACGAAAATCGCTTTCACTGGCAGGCCGAGCTAAGGCATTCGTTCTCTGCTTGCCGGTTTCGTTGACATTGTTCGTGTACCGTGTTTAGAATACCGTATACCGAATACGAATGGAAGTCTGCAAATGTTCGACGTCTTGCCTGCCTACCTCATCTCCCGTTTGACGATCGGTTCACCTGACGGGACATCGCCCATAGGCTGCCGGATTCTAAGGCCTGCGATTTTCCCGCTACACGGGCTCGCCGGACATCGAATTCTGTTGCGGCCCCAATGGGGCCACGCGCGAATATGAAGAAGCATTGCGGTACTTGAGGGCTCTGGTGGAATAGTCCGCCACGGCGCATCGATCCATCAGGAGAACACCATGTTGAAGCTGGCAATCATTACGCCTTTCCTCGGCCGCACCAAGGACCGGTTCCACGAATACAACGAGCCGCTGGGCCTCGAGGAGAAATTCAAGATGGTGGCAGAGATCGAAGGGGCCAGCGGCGTGGAGGCGATCTACCCCTACGAAGTCACCGACCCGGCGTCGACCAAAGCCCTTGCCGACAAATACCACCTGAAATTCGCCGCGATCAACGTCAACGTCAAGGCCGAACCGGAGTTCCGCAACGGAGGACTGACCTCTCCCGACAAGGCGGTGCGGGACAATGCCGTCCGCCTGATCAAACAAGCAAAGGACTTCGCCGAGCAGGTGGGCGCCGACAAGGTCACCTGCTGCCCGCTGGGTGATGGTTACGAGTTCAGCTTTCAGAGCGATTACGCGGTGATCTGGAAGCGCCTGATCGAGACTTTCGGCGAGGCGGCCGAGTACAAGAAGGACATCCCGCTGTTCATCGAATTCAAGCCCTCCGAAACGCGCGGGACCTGCTATCTCAACAACACGTCCAAGACCCTGCTTCTGATCAAGCAGATCGGGGTCAAGGAACTGGGCATCACGCTGGACTTCGGGCACGCCATATACGGTGCCACCAACCCGGCCGAGGAACTGGTGCTGTTGGCCGAGAGCGGCCAGCCGTACTACATCCACATCAACGACAACGACGGCAAGTGGGATTGGGACTACTTCTGCGGCACTAAGCACCTGCTGGAGTACGCCGAGTTCCTGTACTACCTGCGCAAGTATAAGTACGACGACTTCCTGACCTCGGATACATCGCCCACACGCTGGAACATCAGGGGGACGTTCGTCGCCAACAATCGCATCACCACCAAACTGTGGAATCTGCTGGGAACGATGGAGGACCAGGGCTTTGCCGGCATGATCGGCGCGAAGGACTACCTGGCCACCTGGAAGTTCATCGAAGAAAACCTGTTCGGACTGAAGTAGCCGCGTCCCGTAGCCGAGCATATGGCTCGACGCGAATCACCCGCTGCGGAAGGCGTCCGGAGCGGACACTGCAGCACTTGTTTGACCACTAAAACGGAGGATACACAACATGGAACGCAGAATGTTCGTCAGGCAAATCGCGCTGGTGGCAGCCATTGCCGGCGCGTTTGGGTTTGCCGCCGTAGCGCAGGCGCAGACAACGCTCAAGTTCAGCCACACCGACCAGCCGGGTGGCTTGCGCCAGAAGGCGGCCGAGCTATTCGGCCAAAAGATCGAGCAATACACCCAAGGTCGCTACAAGATGCAGGTGTTTCCGGCGGGACAACTTGCCAATGACATGAAGGGTGTCGAGCAACTGCAACTGGGCGGCATCGATTTCACGGTCACGGGAACCGGCACCTACGCGACGCACCTGCCGACCCTGAACCTGATGCTGATGCCGTACCTCTTCGACAACTACGAGCAGGGGTGGAAGTTTTACGACGAATCGAAGTGGCTTCAGGATCAGTTCGCAAAAGGACCGGCGAAGGGTTTCCGCATCCTCTCGACCTACGAAGCTGGCTTCCGCTCGATGACCACCAAGGACCCGGTGAACACCCCGGCGGAAGCCAAAGGCAAGAAGCTGCGTACCTACCCGAACGAGATGCAGCGCTGGCTGCTCGAGGCCATGGGCTTCGGCGTGCAGATCATGCCGCTGCCGGAGGTCTACCTTGCCATCCAGCAAGGCGTGGTGGCAGGGCAGGAAAATCCGATCGACACGATCCACGCGAACCGATTCTACGAAGTAGCGCCGTATGTGACGCTGACCAAGCACGTCTACAGCCCCATCCCGCTGTCGATTTCCGAAAAGACCTGGCAGAAGCTGTCGGCAGCCGACCGCGAAGCGGTGACCAAGGCAGCGAAGGAATCCGCGGACTGGAGTCGCAAGGAGGTCGCCGCCGCCGAAGACGCTCAGCTCGCCGACATGCAATCAAAAGGGGCGAAGATCGTACGTCCGAATCTCGAGCCGTTCCGCGAGGCAGTGAAGCCCGCCTACGTGAAGGCCAAGGAGAAGTACGGCACCGACGTGGACGCCGTGCTGGCGGAAGCCGAAGCCACTCGCAAAGCGATCCCCGGAAAGTAAGCTCCAGCAGCCGACGACCGTCATGACATGCGCAGGGCGGTCGTCCTGTGGCTCCGGAAACGAGCGGGCGGCAAGCAACGGATTCGTCGTGGCAGCACGGTCGCCTCTTGCCCTGATGCCAAAACTGTCTAAAGGACCAGATTATGACCGAGACCGAGTTGAGCTTGGCGGGTAGACCGCGACCGTGCGCCCCCTTGCGCGGCGATCTGCTCCCTGCCGCGCCACCGTCGCCGCTATTGCTTGCTGCATTCGGCGCCGTAGTCGACTGGATCGTGGTGGCCATCGGGGCGGTGATGATTCTGCTGGTGTTTGTCAATGTGCTGCTGCATATCGTCGGCCGTGACATGGCGGCGGTCACCGAACTGGCGGAGCTGCTGATGGTGTGGGTGACGTTTCTGTCCGGCGCCTGCGCCGCGCGTCGGGGCGGGCAGATGACGATCACCGAGTTCATCGAACTGCTCGGTGGCAAGGCGCGGGAGCGAGCCGACGCCGCCATCGACCTGCTCGAAATCGTGATGCTCGCGTTGCTGATCTGGTACGGCATCAACCTGGTGATAGTCGGCTGGGGGAACGAGCTCACCGTGCTGCAGATCCCGATGTCGTTCCAGTACCTGGGCATGCCGGTCGGCGTCGCCGCCATCATAGTCTGGATCCTGTATGACCTGTGGCTGATCCTGCAAGGCAAGACGCGGGCACAACGTTGGCCGAAGGACTGATGCCATGCTCGCCGGACTGCTCTTCCTCGGCTTCTTCGTGCTCGCCCTGGTCGGCGTGCCGCTCATGTACTCGCTGCTGGTGGCGACCGTCGGCGCCATCGTCCTCGGCAATCTCGGCCACCCGCTGGAAACCATCTTTCTGTCGTTCATCGGCGGGGTCGAGCCCTTTATCCTGATCGCGGTGCCGCTGTTCATTTTCGCCGGCGAGATCCTGTCGTCGGGCGGCATCGGCGAGCGCATCGTCAATTTCGCCCGGGCGCTGCTCGGCTTCCTGCCCGGCGGGCTGGGGGTGGTGACGGTGGCGTCGTGCCTGATGTTCGGCGGCGTCTCCGGTTCGGCCATCGCCGACACGGCGGCAATCGGGTCGCTGGTGATACCGTCGATGCTCAAACGCGGCTATTCGCGCGGCTTTGCGGCGGCGCTGCTGGCGGTCGCCGGCACGCTGGCGTTGCTGATGCCGCTGTCGATCCCCTTCCTCGTCTACGCGTTCATCGCCGGTGTATCGATGCGGCAGCTGTCGATGGCGGGGCTGGTGCCCGGCCTGGTGATGGCGATCGCGCTTATCGGTGTCTGCGTCTGGTACGGCAAGAAAAGCGGCTGCGACAGCGGCGATGTACGTGCGTCGCGGGCGGAGATCTGGGCCGCCACCAAGGACGCCGGACCGGCGCTGATGATGCCTTTGATCATAGTCGGCGGCATCTGGTCGGGCGTGTTCACGCCGACCGAGTCGGCGGCGGTGGCGGTGGTGTACGGGACGCTGGTCTCGCTATTCCTGTACCGTGACATCACGGTCCGCGATCTGCCGCGCCTCTTGGTAAACGCCTTTCAGACCAGTGCCACGGTAATGCTGGTCGTCGGTGCGACTGGGGCGCTGGCGTGGCTGATCACTGCCGAGCAGGTTGCGGTACAACTCGCGGCCTGGATCAAGATCGTGGCGGCGCAGCAGTGGACGTTCCTGCTGATGGTCAACGTCGCGCTGCTGCTGCTGGGCATCTTTATCGAGCCACTGCCGGCGATGCTGCTGACCGCGCCGCTGCTGCTGCCGATCGCACAGAGCTTCGGCATCGACCTCGTGCACCTTGGCGTGGTGATCACCGCCAACCTGGCGATCGCGCTATACACTCCACCGGTCGGAGGCACGCTATTTGTCGCGGCCAAGCTCGCGGGGGCGGGCATCGGCGAAATCACCAAGGCGCTGTACCCGCTACTGATGGCGGCCGTCGTCGTCCTTCTCATCATCACCTACATGCCATCGATGACCACCGTGATCTGGAGACTGCTCTCCTGAGCAGGTGGAAGCGCGCGAACGGTGATGCCCCGTCCAAGCTGGGTCGTCCATATTCGTGCCAACGAACGACCGTTTATCACTTGCTGAAGAGCCGTCAGCCTCAGAAAATCGATACTGCGATCCATGACCGCTTACGGGTAGTTCCACCAGATCTACGACCGGTTTGGAGCAGCGCCGGCTATGACGGCTTGTGGCCGATAGTACGCGTTTGACATGCGTTCCGTATAGCGGTCATTCATGACCCTATCCTACTCAATCCAGCTCCCGTAGCCGCTCCACTGCCTCTTCCACCCTTCTAACAGCGATCACCTCGATTCCGGCAATCGGGTGCTTGGGCTTGTTGGCTTCCGGGATCATGGCCCGTGTAAAACCGAGTTTGGCCGCTTCCTTCAGGCGCTCCTGACCGCGTGGAGCGGGGCGGATTTCACCGGCCAGACCAACTTCACCAAATACAATAAGTTTACTTGGTAACGCTTTGTTTTTTAGTGAAGAAACAATTGACAATAGCACCGAGAGATCGGCCGCCGGCTCGGCGATCTTGACGCCGCCGACGGCGTTTACAAAAACGTCCTGATCGAAGCAGACAATCCCGGCATGGCGGTGCAACACCGCCAGCAGCATCGCCAGGCGCTGCGCATCAAGGCCGACGGTGAGCCGGCGCGGGTTGCCGTGCGACTGGTCGACCAGAGCCTGGATTTCGACCAGCAGCGGTC
>CAIVZW010000421.1 GCA_903910495.1 uncultured beta proteobacterium | reverse complement strand
TCACGGCCAGCCCCAGTTTGTAGTAATCGTCGTCGACCAGACCATCGTTGCTGACCACCGCCAGATACGCCGTAATGATGCCGGCTACGATCACAACAAAAGGCCCCGCCATCAGTATCCACGGCCAGGGATGGCGATACCAGGGGCTGATGGTGACATTCAATTTCTGATTCATGGCAGGAAAAAAGTGGCTTTCTCGTGAACGACGATGCGGTCGTGGTTCTGCGCACGGATTTCAAAGAAAATGGGATTCGCGCCCTTATTCCCCTTTCCTTCCGCGACACTGGCGGAAAGAAGAATCGACTTGGCAGAAATTGCCGGCACCTCGACGATCCGCTCGCCAACGATGTCGATGCCATCGATTCCACTCACCTTGATGGCATAGCGGTGCGCCGACTCGTCCGTATTCATGACCCTCAGGGTGAACACGTTCTCGATCCGGTCATTGTCGGCCTCACGATACAGGCTTGAACGATCACGCAGAATATCGACCTTGAGCGGGATGCGGGTCGCCAGACTCCACGTCGTCGCGACAATGATCGCCAGCAGGATCGAGGTGTACAGGATGGTACGCGGTCGCAACAGATGCACCAGAATATCGTGCGCCGTGTAGCGCCTGGCCAGTGCGTTCTCGGTCGAATAGCGAATCAGGCCGCGTGGCGTACCGACCTTGTCCATCACCTCGTCGCAGGCATCAATACAGGCAGCGCAGGCAATGCATTCGAGCTGCAGACCATCGCGGATATCAATCCCGGTGGGACAGACCTGAACGCAGATGCTGCAGTCGATGCAATCGCCCAGTTGTTGCCCCGCAGGATCGGCGCTCTTCCTGCGCAAGCCTCGCGGTTCCCCGCGCCCCGGATCATAGGTGATGATCAGCGTGTCCGGATCGAACATCACGCCCTGGAAGCGGGCATACGGGCACATGTACTTGCACATCTGTTCGCGCATGAAACCGGCCATCAGGTAGAGAAAACCGGCGTAGAAGAATATCCAGAACAACTCCCAGGAACCCAGTGAAGAAGCTAGCACGGAGGAAACCAGTTCCTTGACCGGTGTGAAATAGCCAACGAAGGTAAACCCGGTCCACAGGGCGACCAGAATCCACAGGGCATGCTTGGTCAGCTTGATGCGGAACTTGCGGCCGCTCATCGGCTGGGCGTCGAGTTTCATGCGCGCCGGCCGTTCTCCCTCGATCTTGCGTTCGATCCACATGAACAGTTCGGTATAGACCGTCTGCGGACAGGCATAGCCGCAGAAAAGGCGGCCGCCGATAGCGGTCACGAGAAACAGGGAATAGGCCGAAATGACCAGCAGGACCGCCAGATAAATCGCATCCTGCGGCCAGAAAACAATGCCCAGGATATAGAACTTGCGTTCAACCAGATGGAAAAGAACCGCCTGACGTCCGCCCCAGTCGATCCAGCACAGTCCGTAAAACAAGGCCTGGGTAAAGAACACCATGCCCCAGCGCCAGTTGGCGAAAACACCTTTGACGCTGCGCGCGTAGATTGTCTTTTGCTTTTCGTACAGTCCGTCGGTGTTGATCACCAACGGCTGGTGCGGATCATTCGCCGACTTGTTCATGACTTCCGCCCTGATTCATTTCAGAATTACGCATTTCTCTAATATACCCTATTAAAGCACATGCGGTTCTGCTACGGACCAGAGGAGCATCCCACATTCGAAAAAAAGGGGCAACTCGTGTTGCCCCGTTTCGGTCTGACATCAGCTCACTGTTTCCCGCCACCCGCACTCAGATTGAGTACATAGGCGGACAGTAGGTGAATCTTGGCTTCGCCCAGGAATTCCTTCCATGCCGGCATCTGGTTGGAACGTCCCTTGGTGATGGTTTCAACAATCCTGTCCTCGGTTCTGCCGTACAACCAGACCTTGTCGGTCAGATTGGGCGCGCCCAGGGCTTGCATCCCCTTGCCATCCTGACCATGACAGGCAAAGCACACTGCATCGAAGCGGGTCTTGCCCTTGGTCGACAACTCGCTGTTGTGCGACAGACCGGACAGCGAGCGCACATAGTTGGCCACTTCCCTGGCCCCGGCTTCGCCACCGACCGCATCCGGATTGCCGCCATATGGCGGCATCATGCCGATCCGGCCATTGGTAATCGTTTCCACGACCTGCGCCGGCTCTCCACCCCACTGCCAGTCCTTGTCGGTGAGGTCCGGGAAGCCCTTGTCTTTCGTTCCTTGAGCCGTTGCACCGTGACACTGCATGCAATAGGTCTGGAACAGACGGCCGCCCATTTCCATGGCGTCCTTATCCGCCGCCACGGCTTTCAGATCCATCTTCAGGTACTTGTCGAACAGCGGCTTGATCTGGGCATCCACCTTTTCGACTTCTTTCTGGTGCTCGCTGGCGGTCGACCAGTTGAAGGCCCCCGGAAAGCGGCCCAGCGCCGGATACAGCGCCACATACACCAGCGCGAAAATGACGGTTCCATAGAACAGCCACATCCACCAGCGGGGCAGAGGATTGTTGTATTCCTGAAGCGTTTCATCCCACACGTGTCCGGTGGTATCCGTCGTCTGCCCGCTTGAAGGATGACTGATGCTTTGCGTCCACAGGAAGACGCCGCAGGCAATGATACTGACCAGGACGATCAGGATGACATACCAGTTCCAGAACTCATTTACAAAATCGCTCATGATGTTTTCCTTTGTTCATTGCAGGAAGAAAGCCCGAGTTCGATTCGTTCCGCTTCCTCATCTGCAAACGGCAAATTGGCAGCTTCTGCAAAGCGCTGTTTGTTGCTCTTGACGCCATAAGCCCACCACACGACTCCGAGAAAAGTCAGCATGGAGACGACCGTCACGATGGAGCGCAGATCGTTGATATCCATGGCTTTACTTGGCGCCTTTCAATTCAAGACCCATCCCTTGCAGATAGGCAATCAGCACGTCGAGTTCGGTCTTGCCCTCGACTTCCTTGCCGGCACCGGCAATTTCCTCGTCGCTGTAGGGCACGCCGACCTTGCGCAAGGCGCGCATCTTGTCGGCAACCCCCGCCGCATCGGCCGGGTTTTTAGCCAGCCAGCCGAAAGCCGGCATGTTGGACTCGGGAACCACATCCCGCGGGTTGATCAGGTGTGCACGCTGCCATTCATCCGAGTAGCGTCCGCCGACCCGATGCAGATCCGGACCGGTACGCTTGGATCCCCACTGGAAAGGATGGTCATAAACGAACTCGCCGGCCACCGAGTAATGCCCGTAGCGCTCGGTTTCGGCACGGAAAGGCCGGATCATCTGCGAGTGGCAAAGGAAACAGCCTTCGCGGATGTAGATGTCGCGCCCTGAGAGGCGCACCGGATCGTAGGGCTTCAGGCCCTCGACCGGCGTCGTGGTCGATTTCTGGAAAAACAGCGGAACAATTTCCAGCAAACCGCCGACGCTGATCACCAGCACGGTCAGGATGACCAGCAGTCCGACGTTGCGTTCTATCGAATCGTGTGTAAGTTTCATTTTATTGAGGCCTCCCCGTTATGCGTGTTGACCGGCAGGAACCAGCACGGGTGCATCTTCCGTACTTCCACCGGCCATCGTCTTGAACATGTTGTAGGCCATGATCAGCATACCTGACAGGAAGAGTATCCCTCCCAGCAAACGGATACCCCAGAACGGGTAGGACACCTTGACCGATTCAACAAAGCTGTAAGCCAGCGTTCCATCGGCATTGACCGTCCGCCACATCAGACCCTGCATTACCCCGGCGATCCACATCGAGGCAATGTAAAGCACGACACCGATAGTAGCCACCCAGAAATGAACCGTGATCAGCTTGACGCTATGCATCTCCGGTTTGCCGAAAAGGCGCGGCAGGAGATAGTAGATGGTGCCGATCGACACCATCGCCACCCAGCCCAGAGCTCCTGAATGCACGTGGCCGACGGTCCAGTCGGTGTAATGCGACAGCGCATTGACCGTCTTGATCGACATCATCGGGCCCTCGAAGGTCGACATGCCATAGAAGGAGAGCGAGGTAATCAGGAACTTCAGGATCGGATCGTCGCGCAGTTTATGCCAGGCTCCCGACAGCGTCATGATGCCGTTGATCATGCCGCCCCACGATGGTGCGAGCAGGATCAGCGAGAAGATCATGCCGACCGATTGTGTCCAGTCGGGCAGCGCCGTGTAGTGCAGATGGTGCGGACCGGCCCACATGTAGGTGAAGATCAGCGCCCAGAAATGCACCACCGACAGCCGGTACGAATACACCGG
>CAIVZW010000420.1 GCA_903910495.1 uncultured beta proteobacterium | reverse complement strand
GACTTTGGCGAAATCATGCTTGCTCATGGCTCGGCCAGCGGCTATATCCGGGTTGACTGGTTTACGCCGGACGGTCTCGATACCTGGGGAGATGGCCGCCTGACCATTCTCGGCAGCGAGGGCTATATCGAATTGCGCAAATACATCGACATCTCCGGCCGCCCCGGCAAGGATCACCTGTTCCTTGTCAATCACGAAGGCAGTCGCTATATCGACTGCTCGGCAGCAGCACTCCCGTATTACACGAACTTGCAGCACGACATTTTCGCCAGAACAGAAACTGCAATGAGCCACGCACATTGCTTCAAGGTGTGCGAATTAGCCCTGAAGGCACAGGAACAATCAGAAAGGATTTGAGCATGAACAAGGATACAAGCACGATCGGTTTCGGCCTTGTCGGCGCCGGCATGATCGCCAATTACCACGCCCTGGCCATCAAGGCGCTTGCCGCTGAACACAATATCCGGCTGGCCGGGGTCCTCGGCCTCACCATGGACGAGGCACAAGGATTTGCGCAGAAGCACAACGTCCCCTTCTATACCGATAATTCAGAAGCATTCTTTGCCTGCCCGGACATTCAGGTGGTGTGCATCGTGACGCCGAGTGGCGCCCATCTGGAACCGGCGCTGCAAGCCATCCGTGCCGGCAAGCACCTGATCGTCGAGAAGCCACTTGAAATCACTGTCGAACGCGTTGACACCATGCTGGACGCAGCCAGTAAGGCAGGCGTGAAAATCGCCGCAATTTTCCAGGCGCGGTTTTCCGCAGGCGCCCGCGCCGTCAAGGATGCCATCGATTCAGGTCGTTTCGGACGGCTATGCCTGTGCAGCGCCTATGTCAAATGGCATCGCACGGCGGCGTATTACAGCGGCTGGAAAGGCACTCTGGCACTCGATGGTGGCGGCGCGGTCATCAATCAGGCCATCCATGCCGTCGATCTGCTGCAATGGTTTGCCGGGATGCCCTGCGAAGTATTTGCATGGAAAACCCGCCGCGTTCACCTCGGGATTGAAGCCGAGGACACGGCCTGCGCAGCACTGAAATTTGCCAGCGGCGCCTTGGGTACTCTGGAAGCTACGACTGCCGCGTATCCGGGATGGGAACGGCGGATCGAGATCTGTGGCGAAAACGGTTCGGTGGCCATCGAAGACGACCGTATCGTGCGCTGGGATTTCCGCGATGCCCGTCCTGAAGATGATCAATTACGTGCGCTTGCCTCTGGCGGCGGCAATTCCTCTGGAGCCAGCTCTCCGGATCAGATCAGCTTTGTCGGGCACCAGCGCCAGATTGAAGACATGGTCGTGGCCTTGCGCAGCAATACCGCTTTACTGATTGATGGAACACAGGCGCGCAACACCGTTGCGCTGGTTCGCGCCATATATGAATCGGCAGAGTGTGGCGCCCCCGTCAAGTTGGCGTCATCTGGCGGGACGCCCTCATGAAATACGCCGTGTGCAACGAATTGTTCGGGACTATTCCTCTGCTCGAAGCGGCGTCGATTACCGCCAAGCATGGTTTTCATGGACTGGAACTGGCACCGTTCACTATTTTTGGCGATTTTTCCACCGGCGCGATCAGCCGAGGTATTGCAGATGTTAAACACACCTTGGCAGAAACCGGCCTCGACTTCGCCGGCTTGCATTGGCTGCTCGTCAAGCCGGAAGGCTTGCGCATCACCACCTCGGACAGTGTTCTTCGGCGTAAGTCCTGGGATCATATGCGTCGCCTTGTCGACGCGGCGGCCGAGCTGGGCGGTGGCAACCTGATACTCGGTTCGCCCAAGCAACGCTGTTCCGAGCCGGGTCAAACCAGGGAGCAGGCGACGAGTATCCTGAGCGACGAACTGGCCGCCATCGCCCCTTACGCGGCCGAGCGCCATTCGGCTGTTCTCCTGGAAGCCCTGTCCTCGGATCAGACCGACGTGGTAAATCTCATGCAGGAAGCCGACACCATCGTGAATGGCATTGGCAGTCCTGGTGTGGGCGGGATGCTGGATTTTCATAACTGTACGGACGAGACGATGCCCTTTGAAAATCTGGTTGAACGGTATTTTCATTCGATCCGTCACGTGCACCTGAACGATCCCGACGGGAACCACCCCAAGCCGGGCGAACATTCCTATCTTCCGGCTTTCCTCAAGCTGCGCGAACTGAAATACGATCGCTGGGTTTCCCTGGAGATCTTTACCACTCCCGCGGATCCTTCGGCGGTTCTTGGCGAGACCATGGCTTACCTGAAGGGCATCGAAAAACTGATGGAAGGACGTTCTTGAAATCGCCCCGCCGCCCTGGCGAAGCTTTTAGCCCGAGTGGGGCGCGATGAATTTCTCCTGCGACATCAAAGCCGCAGGGCAATGTGCTGTTTAATGATCTTTTATAAGGAGTTAGACATGAAAAGTGCAAAAGTACTGTTAGCGACTGTCGTCGCGATATCGGCCTTGAGCATATTGGCCGGAAATGTTGCGGCCCAGGAAAAATGGAAGCCGACTAAGACCATCTCGGTCGTCGTGCCGTGGCCGGCAGGCGGCGCCTCGGACACCGTGGCGCGCATGACCAGCGGTGTCATGGAACAGGCCATCGGTCAGCGTATGGTTGTTGTGAACACACCGGGCGGGGCTGGCGCCATCGGCACCAAGGAAGTCTGGGACAAGCCGCATGACGGCTACACATTGACCGCCAATTCGACCGTCAGCGTCGGCAGCTACGCTGTGCTTGGCAAGCTTGAGCAGACACACCGCGACTGGAACTACTACCTGTCCATCTTCACGCCCAATGTCATCTGCGTAAAAGGTGATTCGCCGATCAAGTCGGTCGACGATCTGATCGCGGCGATGAAAGCCAAGCCGGGTGCGGTGGTTCTATCCTCGGCCGGTGTCGGCAGCTCGGGGTATTTCGCGGCGGAGCTCTTCAAGGCCGCTACCGGCGTGACTTTCCGGCACGTTCCCTATGCCGGCGGCGTTCCCGCGGTAATGGCCGTCGCCTCCGGCGAAGCCGAAGTCGTCATGCAACTGTCGGTCGAAGTCGCTGAACTCTTGAAAGGCGGCAAGCTGCGCGCGCTCGCGGTATCGTCGAAGGTGCCGCTGACCATCGACGGTTACGGCGAGATTCCCCCTGTGCAGAAGTCCATTCCGTCGTTCCCGGACTATGGCTCGTACTTCGGCCTGATAGCACCGGCGGATCTGCCCAAGGATGTCGTCGCTGCTTATGACGAGGCATTTGTGAAGTCTGCCGCGTCGCAGGCAATCAAGGACTACGCCAAGACCAAGGGTGCCATGCCGATTGCCATCTACGGCAAAGAGGCAAAAGATCTCGCCGAGCGTCTGGCGAGCAAGGAAGCGTGGATCCTGTTTGACTCGGGCACTGGCGCCAAGTCTCCCAACGATTTAAAGATCGCCAGGTAGTTGCCGATGTCGATTGAAACTGAGCAAGCGGAAGAGGAAACCATCCTTCTTCCGCCGGACGCGGGGGGAGGCGAGCGGCGCCCGCGCCGGGATTTTCTCGGCGCCCTCTTTCTCCTCGCCATCAGTGCCGCCTTTACCGTGCAAGCCCTGCGCATGCCGTTCACCGATCCTTCCTGGCAATGGTACACGTCGCCGAACATTTTCCCGCTGAGCATGGCTGTTTGCCTTGGCCTCGGCGCGCTGTTCGTCGGCGTCCGGGGCTTCGTCGGCTGGCGGGCGAAGCACCAAGCCATCGGCCCAATCCGCTGGGCGGAAGGTGCTCGCGACTGGGGAATGGGGCGATTCCTGGTCGGAGCGGTGCTCATCCTGCTGCTGATCTTCCTTTTGGGCAAGATCAATTTCTATGTTCTGGCCCCGGCTACGATCATGGTTTTTGGCTTGGTTTTCAGGAGTGACCCATTAGCGAAAGCGCTGAAGTCGTCCTTGATTGCGTCGGCCTTCATCCTCGCTTTTCTGTACCTCATCAGCATGGTTTTTGGGATCGTTTTTCCATGACCGGGAAGAAATAATGGATATCCTCAGCATTTTCAGCGGGATGTGGAAATTGTTACTCGATCCGGTGACGATCTTCTATATCTTTATCGGGGGGCAAGCCGGAATCATCTTCGGGATGATGCCCGGACTGACGACGACGACGGCGCTCAGCCTGCTCACCGGACTGACGTTTTCACTGGCCCCGGACAAGGCCATCGCCGTCATTCTGGCGGCCTACGTCGGTTCGGTCACCGGCGGCAGCCGGTCGGCGATTCTGGTCAACATTCCAGGGACGCCGGCGCAGGCCGCTGTTTGCCTTGATGGGTATCCGCTGGCGCAGCAAGGCAAAGCCGCCCAGGCGATCGGCTTGTCGGTGACCGCATCCACCATCGGCACCCTCCTGGGTTTCATCTGCCTGGCACTTTTCACACCACTGATCGGTACTGCAGCCTTGAGCTTCGGTACATATGAATTTTTCTGGCTCGCGGTTTTCGGTGTGGTGATCGCCGGCAGCCTGTGCGCGCCGAACGATCCGGTCAAGGGCTGGATCGCCGGTTTCCTCGGCCTCTTGCTGATGACCGTCGGTGATGACAGCATCCACGCGGTCGATCGTTTCACTTTTCAAATGAGCGCCTTTGCTGGAGGGTTCGCCCTCATTCCGGTGCTCATTGGCGCCTACGGCATACCCGAAGTGCTCGATTCGGTGCGCAAGAAAAGCCGCATCACCATCCAGACCAAGGTCGGTCGGATCGTACCGCGCGTGCGCGAAGTGCTCCAGCACAAGTGGCTGATCCTGCGTTCTGCAGCGATCGGCGTCGTCATCGGGATCATTCCGGGAGTCGGTAGCGACACGGCGTCGTGGCTGTCGTATTTCACCGCGAAAAAAGCCAGCAAGACCCCGGAACTGTTCGGCCATGGCTCGATCGAGGGTTTCATCGCCGCCGAAACCGGCGACAACGCCTGCATCGGCGGCGACATCATTCCGACCCTGACGCTGGCCATTCCCGGCAGCGCGCCGGCTGCTGTCCTGCTCGCCGCAATGACCATTCACAACTTGCGGCCGGGACCACTTCTGGTGGCCGAACAGCCCGAGGTGGTCGGGCAGATCATCGCCATCTCGATGGTCTCGACGCTGGCCGTTTTCATTCTCAGCCTGATGTGGACCCGGCAGATGGTAAAAATTCTGCTGATACCCCGTTATGTGCTCATGCCGGCTGTTTTTATAATTTGCGTGACCGGCGCTTACGCACTTTCCGGGCGGATTTTCGACATTTATGTCATGTTCGCCTTCGGTCTGCTGGGGGTTTTGCTGAATGAACTGGACTATCCGGTGGCGCCCTTGGTTTTGGGGTTTATCCTCGGCCCGATGGCCGAAGACAACTTCAGACGCGGTTTGATGATCACGGCAGGTGATCCTTCGCCATTTTTCACCCGGCCCATTTCCCTTGCCCTATTTCTTATGCTGGTCATCTCCGTTCTCTGGTCAACCAGTCCGGGAAAATGGATAGGCGCGCGTTTCATGGCGCTTTGGCCCAAGAAGAAAAGCTCTGCGGCAAGGTAACCATGGAAGGAAAGGCATGAATAACCAAACGTTCAGGCTCGGAACTGTAGGGGTGGGGAAGATGGTGGACCAGACCGCAGTTATCTTGAATTCAAGAGGTAAGCCATGAGATTAAGCGGTTTCGCCGACGAGGCGTCTGATGGTATTGACGGTCAGATCGAAGTCACCCGGGCGCTCGGCTGGTCTTTCATTGAGGCGCGCAGCATTGACCACATCAATATCCACGATCTTTCCGAGCCGGCTTTTGAGGAGGTTCGGCGCAAGCTCGACGCCTCTGGAATCAGAATCAACTGTTTTGGCTCTACGATCGCCAACTGGAGCAAAAGCGTTGACGAAGCCTTCGGGGAAACGCTGGCGACCGTTGAGCGCGCGATCAGGCGAATGAAAGTTCTCGACGTGCCCTATGTTCGCATCATGAGCTATGCGATCCTCACTGACGAAATGGGCCGAGCGCTGGCAGACCAGAAGAAGGAAGAACGGTTTCGCCGTTTGCGCGAAATCTGCGCCCGTTTCCTTGATGCGGGAATCACGCCGGTTCACGAGAACTGTTTCAATTTTGGAGGCATGAGCTGGGAACACTCACTCGAAATGCTCGCTGCCGTTCCCGGCCTCAAACTCGTCTTCGACACGGGTAACCCGGGCCTGACGCCGGATTTCCGCAAGCCGTTTCCTTATCCCAACCAGGACGCCAGAGAATCCTACGACAGGTTGCGCGAGTATGTCGTCCATGTTCATATCAAGGACGGTGTGCGTGATCCTGCGACCGGAAAGGAACGGTATTTTTTCCCGGACGAGGGCGTTTGCGAAGTGGCAGCGATCGTCGGGGACCTGCTCGCCTCCGGATATGACGGAGACTTCAGCATCGAACCGCACATGGCCGTGGTCTTCCATGACTCCAGAATTGCCTCTCCGGAGCAGGCGCGTTTTAACAACTATCTGGAGTATGGCCGCCGCTTTGAAAGGATGCTGGCCGAGGTCCACAGCGGCGACGGAAAAGTTGAGCAATCCTGAAAACGACATCAAGCGAGATCACGATGGATGAGCGCATGCGAATTGAGCGGGTCGGTCTGCTCAAGGTGGAAGTGCACCCGACGCGCGCAGCAATGGGCTTCGCGGCGGCGGCCGCGTGCCGTCGCCGAATCCAGGAAGCGGTCGCCCGCCGCGGTTTGTGCAGGATGATTTTTGCTGCCGCACCTTCCCAGAATGAATTGCTGACGGAACTGCGTACCGCCGAGGATATCCCCTGGGAACGGATCGTGGCTTTTCACATGGATGAATATCAGGGCCTAATGGCCTTGGCGCCGCAGCGCTTCTCCAATTTCTTGCGCAAGGCGCTCTTCGATCACGTTCCTTTTAAGGGGGTATGTCTCCTGGATACGGGAGGGTTGCCCATTGCCGATGAAATGCAGAGATATATTTCCTTGCTGAATGAGGCGCCTATTGACCTTGTCTGTCTCGGAGTGGGAGAAAACGGCCATATCGCCTTCAACGACCCTCATGTCGCGGATTTCAACGATCCTTTTCTGGTCAAGGAAGTCGAGCTTGACGAATCCTGTCGCCTCCAGCAGGTACATGACGGAGCTTTTGCTAGCCTCGAAGTCGTTCCCGAGCGCGCGATTACTCTAACCGTGCCTGCTTTGACGAGGGGCGAGTCGCTTTTCTGCGTGGTTCCCGGTCCAAGGAAGGCATTGGCGGTAAAGACCATGCTGACGGGTCCTATTGATGAATCATGCCCGGCGAGTGTTCTGAGGAGGCATCCCGATTGCACTCTTTATCTGGACGATGAATCGGCGTCAATATGGTTGAAAACCTTGGTCTAAAGGCATGCTCGATGGGTACAGGTAGTGCCTGTCCTCACGCGAGGGCTTTATATAGCCTCTTGCCCGAGGCCTAATCATTTACTCAAAATAGGACCGGGCAGCCTCGTAGCGCTGTGAATAATAGCGGGCATTCATCTGGTCGATGCGAACACGACCGTTGCTGGCTGGCGCATGCACAAAGCGGTCATCGCCGATATACACCCCCACATGCGAAAACGGGGCGTTGCGCGTATTGAAGAAAACGAGGTCGCCGGGACGCAGGCTTTTGCGCTCGACCGGCCGGCCCTTGCGGGCGATCTCGGCGGCATTGCCGCTGAGCTTCATTCCGGCCGCCTTGCT
>CAIVZW010000419.1 GCA_903910495.1 uncultured beta proteobacterium | reverse complement strand
TTGGGCGCAACCAGCGGACGCTCTATTCTGGCCACTTTGGCCGACGGTACCCTCCAGATGGAGGAACTGACTCGTTTCCCCAACGCCATCCAGCCTGTCAATGGAAAATCCTACTGGAACATATACGGCCTGTACGAATCCCTCAAAGAAGGATTGAAGGCCGCAGCAGCCCAGAAAGTGAAAATCGACGCCATCGGTATAGATACTTGGGGCGTCGATTTTGTTTATGTGGGAAAGGACGGAAGCTTTCTGGGATGCCCACGCGCCTACCGCGACCCCTATACCAACGGCATGCCCGAAGAATTCTTCAAACTGGTTTCCCGCAAAGAAGTCTATGACCTCACCGGTATCCAGATCATGAATTTCAACAGCCTGTATCAACTGTTTGCCGCCACCCGCGAAGGGGGTTCAGCCATTCAGGCCGCCGACAAGATCCTGTTCATGCCGGACGCCTTGTCGTACATGCTCACCGGTAAAATGGTTTGCGAATACACCATCGCTTCCACCTCCCAGATTTTGAACCCGCGCACCAAGAAATTCGACGAAAAGTTGCTGGCAACCGCTGGGGTTAAACCCTCCATCCTGCCCGAAATTATCTATCCGGGCGTAGTTATTGGTACCCTAACCGACGAACTGGCTGAATTCTCTGGCTTGGGCAACGTGCCTGTCTGCGCCGTAGCCGGTCACGACACCGGTTCAGCCATCGCTGCCATTCCCGCGGAAAACGAACGCTTCGCCTACCTCAGCTCCGGTACTTGGTCGCTCATGGGCATCGAAGTCATCGACCCCATCATTTCCGAAGCCTCCTTCGAAATGAACTTTACCAACGAAGGCGGTGTGGACGGCACCACCCGTTTCCTCAAAAACATTACCGGCATGTGGCTGCTTGAGCAATGCCGCAAGGAATGGGAAAAGAAAGGCACCTCGTACAGCTACCCGACCATCGTTGGTCTAGCTTCCAACGCCGAAGGTTTTAAGAGTCTGGTCGATCCCGATCACGCCTCGTTCGCCAATCCGCACAGCATGTGCAGCGCCATTCAGGAATACTGCGCTGCTACTGGCCAGCATGTTCCAACCACGCATTCGGAATTTATCCGTTGCATCTTTGACAGCCTGGCGCTGAAATACCGTGACGTGCTCGGCAAGTTGCAACAGGTTGCCCCGTTCCAGATCGAAAAGTTGCACATCATTGGCGGTGGTGCTCAAAACAAGCTCCTCAACCAATTCACGGCCAATGCCATCGGTATGCCTGTCGTTGCCGGTACATCCGAAGCCACGGCCATCGGAAACGTGATGATGCAAGCCAAAGCGCTGGGCATCGTAGCCGATTTGACCGAGATGCGCACCGTTATCCGCAAATCTGTGACACCCGATGTCTTCTTGCCTGAAGAGGCGGAAGTCTGGGAGGTCGCCTATCAGAAATTCCTTTCCTTCATTTAATATAATCAAGATGTCTCAAAAGAGTGCCAATCTCTGCGTTACTGTTTATTCGCCACTCCTCACGTACCTTAAGTACGCTCCGGGGTGTCTCTTAACCAGTGCCTTGACCTTGACACTCTTTTGAAACATCTTTTAGCATCAAATCATAATTTATAAATAACGAGTATGGTAAACAAAAAAACGGTTCAGTCCGCTTACGAAC
>CAIVZW010000418.1 GCA_903910495.1 uncultured beta proteobacterium | reverse complement strand
TGCGCTGCTTGGCCTGACCGGTGTGGCGCTCAAAATCCCGCTCTGGGGCGTGCTGTTCGCCATCCCACTGGCGGCCGCCATGACTGCGCTGGGCTATATCGTCTCGCATACGCTGAATGCCTGTGCCCGTTCGGCGCAGCGAGCCACCATTCTTTCTTTCAAGGGTCTGGTATTCAATTTGGGCTACGGCTTTGCCAGCCTGATCTTTGCGCTGGCCTTGCGCGCATTGCGCAGCGATGGCTCTCCAGAGCAGGCTTTCGCCAGCGCCATTGAAGTTTTGCCGCTGTGGTTGCTATTGACGCTGGCGCTGCTTGCCTTGCTGTTCCGCCGTCACCGGATCGAGTTAAGCACCAGGCCCACCCCTGGCGAATTGAGACCGGAGTCAAGAAACTGATTTGGTAAATTCTTATTCCCAGGCTTGCAGTTGTTATTGCGACAAACCAACAGGGGCCTATCTGGTTAGATTAGACAATTCCGATCGGCAGGTTCTCGCAGGCCCAATCCTGCCGTTCAGACTTTTGAAAAGCAGACAATCGAACGTTGGAGTCGGTCACCCACAATGTGTCCGCACGGTGGGCTCCCGCCAAAGAAAACGCCCCAGCATGACCGGGGCGTTTTGCTGAGGCGCGTGATGCGGGTTTTATTTTTTCGGCGAGGCCAGCAACACCAATTGTCCGCCCTCAACGAGTTCAGCATCCGTCGCGTAGTGTGCCTGGACGCTGATCAGGTAGTAATGGCGTCCATCGGCGTAGCGGCGGCTGGCCTTGGTGAGCAGGTCGGTGACTTCGATCACGCCGGAGCTTTCTTCATCCTCGGTCAGGAAGCCGGCTGCGCCCTTGGTGAAGCGCGCGGCATCATGGACGGCGATTTCGCTGAGCTTGCGCGTCGTCGGATTGAAATGCCAGATCTTGCCGAGGCGCGGGTTATTGCCCACGTCTTCTTGCAGGATCAGCGTGCCGTCGTTGCTGACGGTCATGTTGTCGAGCATCTCGTAGCCTTCGGTTCCGCTCAGCAAGGCTTCGATCGTGCCACCGGCCATCGGCTTCTTGATGTCGTCGAACGTCATCTTGTAGAGGCGCGAGCGGCCTTCGCCATCGGCGTCCTTGACCGAAGTCAGGCGATCCGTGGTCAGGAAGTAGAAGATGTTCGGGTTCTTCACGTCCCAATGACCGTCTTCCGGACGCAGAAAGTTCGTGCCACCCGCTTCGGTGAGGGTGAAGCGTCCGGCGAGCGGTGCTGCACGGCCTTCCATGCCACCTGCGCCGACCTGCACGTAACGCGTCGTGCCGTTGGTGAGTCCGGCCTTGTCGATCTCGCTGCCGGCGTTCGTCTTGGTGCCGACGTACAGATAGAGCTTGCCGACGTCAGCGTCGAGCTTGGCTTTGTCGTTGGGTTTCGGATGCGTGTCGTCAAGGCCGAGAACTACCGTCTGGTCTTGCGCAAACGGGCTGGCGAGTACGTTCTCCCACGAAGCCTGCTTCATCAGCGTGAGTTCGTACGAGGTGCCGGCTTCCGGTCCCGTGGCGATGTGGGCCAGGGCGCGACCGGTCGGTCCGTTTTCCTCACCGTTCATGAAAATGCGTGTGGTGGTGCCGCGTCCGGTGACCGGGTTGAAGAACGCTGAGATGGCGGGCAGATCGGCCGAGCACATGCGGCCGAGTTCCTTCGGTCCGGTCTTGAGCACGGCCTTCTTGATCAGGTCCTGCCCGGCAAGAACCTTGAGTGATGCCGGGTCGATGCGCCATTCGGAGACGAACGAACCCTTGGCGCCATGCGCGCGCGTGATGCCGGCATTGCTGCCGAATTCATGGTTCACCAGGACGACCAGTTCGTTCTTGTCGTTCAGATAGGCACCCAGTCCATCGGCGATGCCGGCCATCCGGTAGCCGCCGGCGGCGTCGCCGACGGTCATGATCGCGGTCGTCGTCCAGCCGTCCTTGCCGATCAGGTAGGGTGTTTTTGACGAAGATGGACCTTGCGGGTCGACCGGCAGAGTGCCGGCACAACCGGCGAGGAGTGCGGTGATGAGGGCGCTGACAAGAACGAGCGGTTTCAGGTGCATGAATATCTCCGGATGGGTTAACGAGTGGTGCGAAAAAAAACGGTGGGCAGAACTACTGTTCTAGAACCCAGCGCAGGATCTTCTGCAGATCGGGTTCGGGAGCGATTTCCGCCGGCATCGGGGCGCTTCCCCACTTGCCGCCAGAGCCGTCCTTCAACTCTTTCAGCAGATAGGTCACGGCATTCTCGCGTTTGCCATAGCGTTCGGCGACGTCCATGAACGACGGCCCGACACGGGTTTCGGCGACGGCGTGACAACCGAAGCACAGGTATCGGATGGCGAGATGTTTGGGCGTTTCGGCTGCGTAATCTGCGCTGGAGGCCAGCATGCAGCCCAGAGCGACAAGAATTCGGATTGGCATCGATTGGTTTGGCGGATCAGGTTGGGTCTGATAATGCCGGCCGGGTGTTGCTTCTTCGTGACAGTGGCGTGACAGACAAGTTAACCTGGCATGGGTGGAAACCCCTGCCGGCAATGCCACGTTAAGCTGCCGTTCAGTTGCTGAGGAAGGTCAAAATGACCGCTTATCACGCAGGCTAAAGCCAGACCCGTCCACAACCGGCCGGTCAAGGCAGCCATCTAATTTCAATAATTAAGGCACCCTCTGACCCTGCTAGATGACCGTCTTTCGGTCATCAAATTGATACCTACACTGCCTTGAGTCGGCCACAACCAGCCGTAGCGACCACCAAAATCAGTTAGCGCGAACGGCAGGTAACTCATCAAATACAGATACCGGCCGCCCGACCCTGCGGTAGATCAGCTCGTTCCTCGGCCAGCACGATCAAAGGGCTCATATCCTTGGCGACTGGGATGCGTCCTCCTTGACCTGTCGTTAACAGGTTAGCCGGGGCCGATTCTGCTTGTAAGTTTTCCTCACCCGGTGCTCCCGATTTAATCCCGCCAAGCTGAAACTGGTCCGCAGCAAGACTCTGCCCCATTTGTGCAAAAAGTATCGAAGCGCGGCGAGGTTGGCTTCAGATCGACCAACGGCGCAGTGCCAACAGAGTGCAATCATCGGCCAATTCTTGGGTGGCTGTGAATCGGGCAACGTCTAAACGAATCCTGTGCAGCAGATCCTCCAGCGACAGGGACGCGTGCACTGCAAGCAGTTCTGTCAGTCGGGGTTCGGAATATTCTTCTTCAGCGGGTGTTTGCGATTCGGTAACACCATCAGTAAAGCAAAGCAGGACATCGCTCTGGTCCAAGCTGGCTTCGCATCGTCGGTAATGGATGCCAGGCATCACTCCGATGACCATGCCCTTAGGCAGAGGCATCTGACGGGACGTGCCATTTGAAAAGACAATCGGTGCTAAATGGCCGGCATTGGAATAATCGATGCGCCCAGTGTCTACATCGAGAAAACCGCAGAAGAGTGTGATGAACATGTTGGCATCATTGCCTGTACATAATTGATCGTTGATCCGGGCCAGCAATGCGGCAGGATCTGACAACGAAAAAGCAGCCATGCGCATCAAACTGACAGCCCGCGCCATGAACATAGCAGCGGGAATGCCGTGTCCGGAAACATCACCGATGCAAAAGAATAATCGCTGAGAATCGACGAAGAATGCATCGAAAAAATCGCCGCCTACGGCTGAAGCGGCCTCCATCAAGCCCGCTACCTCAACATCCCTGCGCTCGGGGAACATTGGACTGCGGATCGGCAACATGCCAAATTGTATCTGGCGGGCAACATCGAGTTCCTGACGCAGGTATTCGAGTTCAATCTGGCGGCGCTGGCCTTCCAGCATCACTTCATTGTTACGCCGCATACGTGCAGCCAGAACCACCATCAGATTGCGAGCAACTCCCGGTACCGCCATCAGCCTGTTCCAGAACACATCCGGCGATAGCGGCAGGATGCGCGACACAACCAAGGCTTTGACTAGGGCCGATACTGGTTTTCCATCAATCGCGGAGAGTTCGCCCAAACAATCGCCGGGATGGATGCTGATGGCGTCTTCCAACTTGCCGTTGCTGTCGAGATACGCCGCCAGTTCGCCAGAAAGAACGAGGAAGACGGTATTGTTGGGTTCGCCAGGCTTGAGCAGAACTTCGTTGACGTCAAGATTGATGACAGCCGAATCGCCGATGGCCTCGATGATGGCTTCTTCGTCGACATCGCGGAACAGTGAAAGCCAGCGCAGGTGCTGGTGGCGCCGGTCGTTTGTTGGTTCGCGAAGATCCTGGGTTACAGAAATATCTAATCTGCGCCGGTCGGGTCCGCGCTTGAAATGCATGCCTTGCACCACTTCCGTCAGGGGTTCGAAGACCAGCGAACGGTAAGTCTCAGGCAGTTCCTGCCTTGGTGGTAATGGTAGCCGACCTCATCGGCAAAGCTGCACATGAGACCCAAACCGAGTCCGCCCGGCTCGGCCTCGGCTAGCGACTGAGGCATTGTCTTAGGTACCGATTCAAGCGGATTGAAGGCATGGCCGCTATCGGTGACAATCAAGGTTGCCACATCGGCCTGTACGATAAACGAGAGGCTGACCGGGCTTGCTTGTGCAGTTGGGCCGCCGTGTTCAATGATGTTGGCCAAGGCTTCATTGAGACACAGGTCGAGACGGGATATCTGATCGCTCGGAACTTCCGTTGCGATCCCAGATTGTTCAAGCCAGGCTGATGCCCCGCGCACGTCGCGAGCGTCGGCACGTATTTCCAGTTCGAAACAGGTATCCAGGACGGCGGTATCCACGGCAGTCAGGTTAGCTCAGGCAGCAGCGGCCTGTTCTGCATCAACAAGGTTCGAGAACATCGGAACCAGTGTGTCAATTCCGGTGGCTTCAATCGTTTTAGCGACTGTTGCATTGTCACCCACAAACAATACCATGCGTCCGCCGCGTTGCTGTTGTGCCTTGGCATTGGTGATGATGGCACGGATGCCGATCGAGGCAAGGAAGCTGACACCTGACAGATCGACGACTAGACGGTACTTGGAGGTCGCCGCTAGGGCTGCGAACTTGGTCTCGACCTCGCCGGTGCCTAGGATGTCGAGGCGTCCTGACAGGCGGATGTAACGCAGATCATTGTTTGAATCTTCGAAATCAATGGGCATGGTGGGTATCGCCGTGAGA
>CAIVZW010000417.1 GCA_903910495.1 uncultured beta proteobacterium | reverse complement strand
CCTATTTTGCGCGTATCTGGCCCTGGTCAACTGTGAACTTTATTTTAATCCCTGCCCCAGGCAACGTAGGCAGACACAACACAATGCAGGAGCACAGCAAGCTAGCGGATACTAACCAGTTTCTCGCGCGGTCCGTCGGCCACCACGCGCCCGCCGTCCATCGCAATCACTCGCTTGGCCAGACCCAGCATGATGATGCTGTGCGTCGTCATGAGCAGCACGTCAGCCTCGCCAAGGAGCTTGGGCAGGCGCTCGGCCAGCTGTCGCTCGCTGTCCGGATCAAGCCCGAGCGTTGGTTCGTCAAGCAGCAGAATGCGGCTCGGCTGCGCAAAAGCCCGCGCCAGCGCGACCTTCTGCCGTTGCCCCCCCGAGAGATTGCCGCCCCGCTCCTCGAGATGCATGCCCAGCGTCATGCGCCCGCTGCTCAGTTCATCCTCCAGACCGGAGGCCCAGATCGCCTGGGACAAGCGCTTGCCATCGCCGCCGGCAATACGCAGGTTATCCTCCAGCGAACCGGCGAACAGCGCCGGATCCTGTGATTTCCATGCCAGCCAGCGTGCGCGATCAAGCCGCGCAATGTCCTCCAGCGCCAGTCCGTCGATCAGGATCTGCCCGGCATCCGGCCGACACAAGCCGGCCAGACAGCGCAACAGGGTCGTTTTACCCGCACCCGGCCTGCCGAGCAGGGCGATACGCTCACCCGGCGCCACTTTAAATGAGACCGCCTCAAGTGCCGCCGGGCGCTCTTTGTAATGCTTGCCGAGGCCGATCACCACGATATGCCCCGCCGTGGTCGGCCGCGGGATGCACTCTTTTTCGACCGATACCTCAAGGCTGCTTTCCATGCGTGCGGCAGCGCGCTGAAAGTCCTCCCATTTACCGGCGACCATGAACAGCGAGGCTACCAGGCCCATGGCACGACTGGCCAGTAGATTGCTGGCGATGAGTCCGCCTACCGACAGCAGACGGGCCTCGATCAGATAGGCGCCTGCCGCCAGCATGACCACCGTACTGAAGGTCTGCATGGCGGCGGAAAGCGTACCGAGGTTATTCATGGATAGACGGCGATCCCCGTCAATGCTGGCTGAATGCTCCGAAAGCTCACGCCAGCGGCGCAGAAAAGCACCGGCGCCCGGCACGGTGCGCGCCACGTCCAGTGCGCCGAGCACTTCGCCCATGAACGCCAGTTTGCGCGTGTTGTGCTGCTCCGACTCCTTGCCCAGGCGATTCGTGCGCATCTGCATGAGCAGACCGAAGACGGCATAAAGGCCCACGAGCAGTATGGCAACGATCAGCAGCGGCCAGGCGATGATGCCGATAACGACCAGATAGAGCGCCAGGAAAGGCGTGTCGACCAGCCCGAGCAGATAGCTGGAGGAGACAAAATCACGCGACAGGGCCAGATCGCGATAATTGGAAAGAAAGCGTGCAAAACCGCCGGCTGGTATTTCTACCTGGGAACTCAGCCGGTGCCACAGATTCTCGTCGCTGCGCCGGGTCAGTTCGTCGCCGATACGCTCGGTCGACCAGGCCCGCACCAGGCGCATGCCGGCATCGGTCACCAGATAAAGCATCATGCCGATGACCAGCGCCCACAGGGTTTCGAACACCCCGTTACTGACCACCTTGTCATAGACCAGCATCGAGAACAGCGGCAACAGAAGCTGACCCGCATTGACGAACAGGCTGGCCAGCCCGACTTCTGCCCAAGACGCGCGCAAGGCCGGCCACAAGGCCGCCAGCGAGGACAGCCCCTCCATTTTGAGATTGGCCAGCGGGGTACGCAGCACCACACCCTCGACAAAGGTTTCTCCGGCCGGATCGGGCATATCCGCCAGCACTTCGCCCACGGCGCCGATCACCTGCCAGCGTTGCTGATTCCGGTGCAGCAACAAGAACGTACCGCCAGGGATCTGTATGATCGCGAGGTCGCCTGGCAGATCGAGCACATGCCGCAACGGACCCGCCAGATGGCGTGCCGAGAAACCGACGCGGTCGAGACGACGCGCCTGCGCCGGCCAGTTATCGATCCGCGCGACCAGTCGCCTGAGTAACTGGCGGAGGACCAGCGCGGACGGCCGATTGGCAGCGCAAAGCCGATCGGCGGCTGTCAGCAGCGCATGCCGGTCCAGCGCCTGATCGGAGAAGGAGTGGAGCGCCGGGGCAGAAAAACCGGTCATAGGGGAACCCTGCTTTGCACAATGTAATGAACGGTAAAAAGAGGCACAATGATCATGCGCGTTCGGCAATGAAAGCCACGCCAATCTTGGTGGACAAAACTGGTGCGCCGATTCAGTCCGGGAACAGTCCGGAGGTCAGGCGGCTTGCCAGTGAATCTGGGCGACCTGGACCCCCGCGTTGAACACCAGATAATCCGTCGCCCCCGTACCGACAGCCACGGTTTGCACGGTCTCCCCTGCGATCGTATTGATGACCAGGGAATCACCACCGCTATCGGCCTTGATTACCAGCCGCGAAGCATTGCCTCCATCGACAAAAGCCCGAATATCCGCACTGGTGACGTTGAGCGCCGTATTTGCACTATCGCCGCGAATATTCAGGATTTCCATCGTGTTGGTCACCCCGGCCAGTGCGGACAGCGAATACGACCCCGAGGTCAGCCCCTGCAGGACAAGGGTATCCCCGCCGCCGTTGTTCAGGCTGCTGTCAGCGCCCCCATCGACCAGCGTCGGCTGGTTGGCAACGAGCGCGGAGACATAGAAGGTATCGTCGCCGGCCTCGCCGTAAGCCGTATCCTTGCCCTGATTGGCGTACACCACGTCATTGCCGGCATCACCATAGACCAGGTCGTCGCCCGTACCACCGGTCATGGTGTTGCTGTCGGTGCTGCCCATCAAGACATCGTTGTTAGAGGAGCCGATAACGTTTTCAATACTGCTGTAGGTGTCACCCGAGGCATCCCCCGCCCCGCCTTTTCCGGAATACACGACGCCCTGATTCACGCCGCGATAGGCGCTTGAGGTGAGATTCACCGTCACCGCCGCCGAACCCGCGTAGGACACCGTATCAAGGCCATTGCCGCCAATCAGGGCATCGGCACCGAGGCCCCCCAGCAGCAGGTCATTACCATCACCACCATCGAGTACATTGGCGCCGGCATCGCCGGTCAGCGTGTCGTCGTAGCTGGAACCGATCAGGTTTTCAACAGTGGAGTAGCCACTGGCCCTGACAAACGTGTCGCCCGCTGCATCGCCACCGCTATTGCTCGCCCCGGAGAGCAGGCTGACAGTGACGGCGGCCGTCGAGTGCGAATAAGTCGCCGTATTATTATTAGTAGTCGTCGCCGGATCGTCAACTGGGCCTCCAACCGGGCCTCCATCCATGCTATCGCCACCTAGCCCGCCCTCGATCAGATTGGCACTGCCGTCACCGATCAGGGTGTCGGCATAGGCAGAACCGATGATGTTGGCAAAGTTGGACAGGCTGTCACTGCCGTCGCCGCCCGTGGCGGTCCCGTTGCCGAGATCCACCGTCACGGCAGCCCCGGCACTGGCATTGCTGATGGTATCGCCGCCGCCGCCGCCATTGATCGTGTCATTGCCCAGCCCGCCATCGATCACGTTGGCCAGCCCATCGCCGGTCAGCCTGTCTGCGTAGGCAGAGCCGATCAGGTTTTCAATGCCGTGCAGGACGTCACCCGCCGCGAAGCCGACGGTACCCGTACCGTTGATCGTCACGGTGACGCCGGCGGTAGCATCGGAGTACGAGACGGTATCCACGCCGCTGCCGCCCGTCAAGGTATCGGCACCGTCGCCACCGGTCAGCAGATCATCGCCCGTGCCGCCGGTCAGCGCATTGGCGCCCGCATTGCCGGTCAGGGTATCGTTGTAGGCTGAGCCAAGCAGATTCTCGAAATTGGCAAGCGTGTCACTCCCCGCCGCACCGGTGGCCGTGCCGGCAATCAGACTTGCAACCACTGCGCCGCTGGCTCCGGCGTAGCTGGCCGTATCGCCAGCGGCAGCATGCGCGCCACCATCCAGCGTGTCGTTGCCCACGCCACCCTCGATGACGTTGTCGCCGCCGTCACCGGTCAGGATTTCGCCGAAGGCCGAGCCGATGATGTTCTGAATATTGCTCAGGACGTCGCCATCCGTATTCACTCCGGTCGAGAGATCAACGTCCCGCTTCGAAGTGGCCGTGGCGTACGAAATCGTGTTCACGCCGGCGCCGCCGTTGATTGTATCCGCGCCCGCTCCGCCATCGATGATGTCGTCATCGCCGCTGCCGGTAATTGCGTCACCGTAGATCGAACCGATGACTTTTTCGATGCTGGTCAGACTATCGGAACCCACGTTGCTGGTGGCACTGCCGACCACCGTACCGGCAGCCAGGTTGATGGTGACGTAGGCCGCCGCATCAACATAGCTGGCAGTGTCGAATCCGGCGCCGCCATCCAGGGCATCGTTGCCGCCGCCCCCGATCAGCACGTTGTCCTGAGCATTACCGACCAGCGTATCATTCAATGCTGACCCGGTCAGGTTTTCGATGCTGATGAACTGATCGTTCACGGCATCATTGGTCGGTACCACCACGCCGCCATTGGACAGATCCACCGTGACACCCAGCGTGGAGTGAGCATACGTAACGGTATCGTTACCGCTGCTGCCGCGGAAGGTATCACCGCCGGCCAGACCTTCAAGCAGGTCGTTCCCCGCACCGCCATCCAGGATGTTGGCCACGCTGCTGCCGACCAGCGTGTCGCTGAAATCCGATCCAGTCAGGTTCTGAATACTGACGTAGGTATCGCCGGCTGCATCGCCGGAGTTGTTGATCCCGGCGAGCCCCGTGGTCAGGGTGGCGGTCACGCCGGCACCTACGCCCGTGGT
>CAIVZW010000416.1 GCA_903910495.1 uncultured beta proteobacterium | reverse complement strand
CCGGGGATCGTACCTGAACGATCTGGCCAGAACCATCAACGATCTGTGCTTTGATGATCTCGATGCGCCGGCCGTGGTGCTCGGCTCGCGCAACTGGATTACCCCGGCCTACGAACTGGAAGAGCATTTCTTCCCGCAGGCTGATGGCTTCATCGACATCATCCATCAGCGTATCCTGCCGATTCCGGGCTATACCCCGACGCGAAGCTTCAACGATGTCGAGATGATGCGCCGCTCGAAACTGGGTGTCTGAAGACAAGACAATATAGTAATCCGTCTCATGTCTTTATGGATTCGATCATGCATCATGACGTTGCCCCGTTCTTCCCCGTTTCGCTGGGAAATTCCTTGATGGCATGGGTATCAATTGATCAGTTGTATTTGAGTTGCCTCTTGAGCGGTGTAGCGGGGGCATTGGTTATGGTTGCCCGTAGAGCAATACGACCATGAGCGCCTTCGGGGATTGGTTCCAAAGACCTGCCAGTAAAGCGAAACTATCAGCGAACTGAATAGAAAAGTCGGAGTGGTCGTGACAGCGATAGCATTCCAACCGGGGTAACATTTGATAGTGGTTTTGATAGTCGTCGATACTACAGAAACAAATAAGCCCCTATAATCAGGGGCTTATTTGCTGTTTCTGGCGGGCCAGAAGAGTCACAAAAGCGCTGACAGGACCCACCTATGTGTTCAAGTGCCCGAGTTGTGGGAAGCAGTTCCGCCGGAAAACCTATGACGCGGCATTGCCGTCACACAAGAATAAGAATGGCTTCCAGTGCTTTGGGGGCTTCGGTTCGCTGGTAAAAACGGAATATTGAAATGCCCGCGAAGTGGTGCGGATAGAATCACGCCAGTGCGGAGTAGACAGTTTGTTGTGGCATAGTCGTCATCCGGTTTGCGCTTGTTCTTGCTCGCGAGTGGTTTCATGATTTGAAATCAAGGAGCCTACCCTGTGTAGCTATACAATGCGCATAAACCAGTGGGGAAATTCAGGAGCACGTGGCAGAGTGAAAAACGCCAAGTTTGAAAAATTCGGGCGCATGCAGCACCAGTACCATCGACACCATCCGTGGCCTCTGTCGCAGGGTGGGCTGTTCATTCCGAGTTCATATACGGAAACCAAGCCTGACAGCCTGTCCTGGTGGGATGACGTAGGCTTCATCCTGAATGGTCGGCGAGTCATCGTCTGGTGGCAACATCCCCGTCAAATCTATTCAGATGCGATTGACGATCAGTCCAAGGAGGAAGCCGGGGAGAATCCTTGCGATAACTGGCTAACTGACGGCAGTACAACCAACTATCGACGAGTTGGAAAATCTCGAAAGAAGATCGTCAGCTACACGAGTCGCCAACCATCGCAAGAGCAACAGAAGTATTACGACACGCTGCGGGAAAAACGCGAAGGCCTATCGAGAGACGGCATCGATTTTGAGGTTACAACATCCTGGACGCGAGAACGCCTGTCTTGGGTGACGGGTGTCAGCCTTGTTGTCCCACTGGAAGTGCGTAGCGAAACCGAGGTGACCTTTGTTGCAAAGCTTGCGCGTCGCCTGATGCTTGGCCAGACGACACTGGAAGCTGAGTTTCCTGGATATCGATACGGTCAAGTTGATTGGCTTCGTGAGCAAAATTTGCGATGACATCCGAGCGCCAGGTTGTTCGTGGCAGTTGCCGCAAACGGCAGCGTTGTTCCTTAAGTTCGTCACTTACTTGCATTCGACGAAGATATGGAACACACTTTATTAACTATGCGCCACGACACCTACACCCAACGCGTCCTTGATCTGGTAAGCCAGAAGGGCATGCTGCGTCCTAGCGATCTCGCTGATATCGGGGCTCCCCGAGTGGTTCTTACGCGCATGACGGCCAGCGGTCTGCTGGAGAAAGCCGGGCGCGGCATCTACCGGCTGCCCGACAGTCAGGGTTCCGAGCATGAGAGCCTAATCACTATTGCAACCAAAGTGCCGCAGGCGGTCTTCTGCCTGCTCACGGCTCTGCAGTTCCACGAGCTGACCACCCAACTGCCGCGACAAGTGTGGATTGCCATGCCGCGTGGCAGTCATACGCCGAAGATCAATTACCCGCCGGTCAAGATGGTTCAGTTTGCGGGTGAAGCCTATTCCGAAGGGGTTGAGATCGTTGAGCGGGATCAGGTCAAGCTGCGTGTCTACTGCGTGGCCAAGACTGTCGCCGACTG
>CAIVZW010000415.1 GCA_903910495.1 uncultured beta proteobacterium | reverse complement strand
CGCGCTGGAACTGGCCGGAACCGGTCGGGCCGACCCCGGCAGCCTCCTGGCTGCCGTCGGGCAGGCCGTCGAGATGGTACAGCGGGCGGGACTCAAGTCCTGAGCCAATGAACAAACATATTGCGCGCAAGCGTTTTAGCTCCGGCCTAACTCGCGTTCGCGTGTTAGCCTTCACTGAAACGCTCGAGATGATGCCAAAGCCATGAGCAAACATGTTGCACGCAAGCGTTTTGGCCAGAATTTCCTGATTGACGCGCAGGTGATCGCCGCTATCGTCGCCGCCGTGGCTCCGCAGCGTGGTGACTGTGTTGTCGAGATCGGCCCCGGTCTTGGCGCACTGACCGACCCATTGCTGAAAAGGCTGGATCGTCTGCACGTGGTTGAGATTGACCGTGACATCATCGCCCGGCTGAAGCAGCGCTATTCGCCGGATAAAATCACCATCCACGAAGGCGACGCGCTGGTCTTTGATTTCGCTGCGCTGGCTGATGCTTCCGGTGACGGTTTGCACATCGTCGGCAACCTGCCCTACAACATCTCGACGCCGCTGCTTTTTCATCTGGCTGCTTGCGCAGATCGTGTAGTCGACATGCACTTCATGTTGCAGAAGGAGGTCGTCGAGCGCATGGTCGCCGAGCCGGGAACCTCCGATTTCGGCCGCCTGTCGGTAATGCTTCAGTATCGCTTCGTCATCGACCGCTTGCTTGATGTGCCGCCCGAATCCTTTGATCCGGTACCGAAAGTCGATTCAGCCGTCGTGCGTCTGATTCCCCGTCCGCCACAGGAACTTTCGGCAAAGGACGAAGCGCAATTCGCCGCGTTGGTCTCCGCGGCCTTTGCCCAGCGGCGCAAGATGCTGCGCAACAACCTCAAGGGCATTCTCGGTGATACCGGCTTTGAGGAACTCGGTATTGCACCGACCGCGCGTGCCGAGGAGTTGTCCGTGGCCGATTACATACGTATGGCCAATGCCCTGGCTGTTCAGTAGCGATACTCTGCGCGCCGCCTGATCCCGCACAGGTTGGGAAATGCGCTGAAGGGTGAGCCTCAGGAAGCTCCAAAAACCTCGTTCAACTGCTGGCTTACGCGGATGAATGTCGTGCGCTTCGATAACTCCTTGAGCTTGCGCGCTCCGACGTAGGTACAGGCTGAGCGTACGCCGCCGAGGATATCCTGCAAGGTGTTCTCGACCGGGCCGCGATAGTCGAGCAGGACTTCCTTGCCTTCCGATGCCCGATAGGCTGCTACGCCACCGGCATATTTTTCCATTGCCCCGCGCGAACTCATTCCATAAAATCGCATCTTGCGCAGGCCATCCACCTCGACGATATCGGAAGCACATTCGTCGTGGCCGGCCAGCATGCCGCCGAGCATCACGAAATCAGCACCGGCGCCGAAGGCCTTGGCCAGATCACCCGGCGAAGTGCAGCCGCCATCGGCGCAGATCAGCCCGTGTAAGCCGTGTGCTGCATCGGCGCATTCGATGATGGCCGAGAGCTGCGGGTAGCCGACGCCGGACATCTTGCGCGTGGTGCATACTGATCCCGGGCCGATGCCGACCTTGACGATGTCCACCCCGTCAAGAATCAGTTCTTCGGTCATCTCACCGGTAACCACATTTCCGGCCATGATCGTGATCCCCGGGTAGGCGCCACGCAGCTTGTGGATGAAACCGATGAACGCCTTGGTGTAGCCATTGGCGACATCGACACAGACATGCTGGATCGTGTCGCCGGCCAGCTTCTTGATACGCACGAATTTGTCGTAATCCGGCCTGGTAATTCCCATCGAATAGAACACAGCCGGTGGTGCCGGATCTTCGGCAAAGAAAGCGAGCAATTCCGCATCGCCGTAGTGCTTGTGCACAGCGGCGGAGAGCGTGTGCCTGGCCAGCGCGCGCGCCATTTGGAACGTTCCAGTGGCATCCATGTTGGCGGCGATGATGGGAATGCCGTGATACTTGCGCTGCGAGTGGAGAAAAACGAATTCCCGTGAAATATCGACCTCAGAACGCGAGGTCAGTGTCGAGCGTTTCGGGCGAATGAGAACGTCCTTGAAGTCGAGTTTCAGATCCTGTTCAATGCGCATGGCTTTTCCTTTCCTGAGGGCATGGCCAAAATTTCAATACGGTGTCTGGTTTTTCTGCACCAGAATTTGCAATTGTTCGAGCAGGGCATCGCGCAGGGTGTGGAGTTCGCCGAGGCGGTCCAGGGCCTCAGCACTCCGGTTCTGCGCCTTGAGCTTACACAGGGCGGTGGCCAGCACATGCGCCTGGCGGTGCAGGGGTTCGATCGACAGGAAGGCGGGATGCGTGGCATGGCGGGCCTGACCCTCGGCCTCCAGCCAGGAGTCGAAGCGGCACTGGTGGTGAACCAGCGGCAGGATTTCGCGCTCCCCCTTGAGGAAAGCCTCGATGGCCACGATCCAGGCGCGGTGCTCAACGCCGGCAAAGAGCACCGGCAAATCGTCACGGCTGACCGGCGGCAGATTGCTCCAGGCCGGATCGGGGCGCCAGGCCAGGGCCCAGCCCGGAAACCCGGCCGCCGGCATGGGCCGCGCAATGCCGTAGCCCTGCGCCAGTTCGCAGCCCAGTTGCAGCAGCAGGGCGCCGTGTTCCACGGTCTCCACCCCCTCGGCAATGACCTGGCGACGAAACGCCGTGGCTAGGCTGAGGACGCCGCCCAGAATGGACAGGTTATCCGGGTCGTCAAGCATGTCGCGCACAAAGCTCTGGTCGATCTTGAGCTGGTTGACCGACAGGCGTTTCAAGTAGGTCAGCGAGGAATAGCCGGTGCCGAAATCGTCCAGGGCGAAACTCACGCCGATGGCCTGGCAGGATTCGATGATCTGGGAGACCCGCGCCAGGTCTTCCAGAGCACTGGTTTCCAGAACCTCCATTTCCAGGTCGCCGGGCCGGAAGGCCGGATGCGCCGCCAGAATGTCGTGCAGACGGTCGACGAAGTCGGCCTGCAGCAGCTGACGGGCGCCGACATTGACGCTTACCGGGATGTCCAGGCCGGCCGCACGCCAGTCTTCCATCTGGCGCAGGGCGGTGTCGATCACCCATTCGCCGAT
>CAIVZW010000414.1 GCA_903910495.1 uncultured beta proteobacterium | reverse complement strand
CTCGGCAAGCAGCGGTTCGATGAAGTTGAACAGGTGGTAGACCTGCTTGAGCTTGCGCCGACTGTCCTGATTGAGTTTGCCATCGCGGGTCAGGATGTGCAGTTCCTTGAGCAACTCGATCGACTGCTCGGGCTTTATTTCTGGGATGAGCGGCACAGGTTTCCTGAGGCGTGTTCACAAAAAAGCCCATTTTAGACGCAATGACCTTGAGTGGTCGAACAAATGGGATAATGGCGGCCTTTTCACAGAGTCAGATTTTTCATGGCGATTCAGTGGTATCCCGGTCACATGACCTCGGCGCGCAAAAAGGCGGCCGAGACGATGGCCTAAATTGATGTAGTGATCGAGGTGCTGGACGCGCGTCTTCCGGAGGCCAGCACCAATCCGCTCGTGCGCGAACTGCGCCTGCACCGCCAGCGCCCCTGCCTCAAGGTGCTGAACAAGTCCGATCTGGCGGACCCTGAGGTCACCCGGGCCTGGCTGGCCTACTACAACCGGCAGCACGGGGTAAAGGCCGTGGCCATCTCAAGCAAGAATCAGAGCGAGGTGGCGCGCCTTCCGGCTCTGTGTCAGAGCCTTGCGCCGCATCGCAACGATAACACCAAGCAGTTGCGCATGATGATCATGGGCATTCCCAACGTCGGAAAATCAACGCTGATGAATGCCCTGGTCAAACGCAAGATCGCCAAGGTCGGCGATGAGCCGGCAGTGACCAAGTCGCAGCAGGTGCACCAGATCAGTGTGCGTCATTCGATCACCGATACACCGGGCCTGATGTGGCCGAAAATCGAGCACGAGAGCGATGGCTGGATGCTTGCCGCGAGTCATGCCATCGGACGAAACGCCATCATCGACGAGGAAGTGGCGGTTTTCCTGGCCGGTATCCTGCTGTTACGTTACCCGGGACAACTGTCTGTACGCTACGGGTTTCCGGTAGAAGGAGAAATGGATGCCGTGGCTGTCGTCGAGGGCGTAGCGCGGCGGCGCGGCCTGCTCATGCGCGGTGGCGAACCCGATTTCGAGAAAGCGTCTGCCGTGTTACTGCAGGATTACCGTGATGGCAAACTCGGGCGTATCAGCCTGGAAACACCCGAGACGCGCCGCGTGATGCTCGGCACAAAGATTGAATTGGCAGAGCCGGCGGCGGAATAGACGTTTATGGGCGGTTGCGTTTGAAAGTTTGGGACGTTTCCTCCGTTCGTGGTGAGCTTGTCCCCCAAGGGGATTTGAGCCCAAGGCCCCGTTGACTTCGGGGCATCGAACCATGAACGGTGGATAGCAGGTTAATCAGCCCTTCGACAGGCTCAGGGCGAACGGAGTGTTGGTAAGCGACCCACACTTCCGATTACACCCCTTATGGGCGGTTGCCTGGTGCTTGTTCAGGCTTGACGATATACTGCTTGACCAGAGGAATCACGGTATTGACGGCGTACCAGCCGCCGAAACCGAGCAGACTGAGCCAGAAAATCGTCTGGAAGACGAAATTTCGTGCATTGCGCTGTTGCCGGCTGATCTTCTTTCCCGGGTCAGTGGCACCACAGCGGGGGCAGGCGAGCGCCGAGGTATCAACCTGATGACCACAGGCGCGGCAAGGCACGAGCGACATTGCGTTATCCTTATCCGAATGACCGTGAAATTATAGTCTGTCCTCAACCCATTTGTAGCGCCGCCCGAAAGATCGAATCATGAAAGACCGCCTGACCGAACTCGAAATCAAGACGAGCCTGACCGAGGATCTGGTTGAGGTACTCAATCGCACCGTTTTCAGGCAGCAGGAGCAGATCGACTTGTTGCAGGCGCAGTTGCGCCATCTCTACGGGCAGCTCGGGCAAATGCCGAAGCCGCCGAGAATGCCGAGCCGCGAGATCTGCGCGATGAGATTCCGCCGCATTATTGACGCGAGCTACTTTACGGCCAGCTGGATTGTCCGGTTCTTTTTCAACTTGCCGACGACGTGCATCTCGCAGGGTTTACAGTCAAAGCGCAGGGTCAGTTTTTCATTGCCGTTGATCAGGATCATCGGATCCGGGCGCAGGCCCTTGACCTGTTTGGGGCACAGGTTGAAGCTGTAGCGCAGGCAGTGCTTGGTGATCATCAGTGAAACGTCGCCTTTTTCCTGGTGGCACTCGTAAGCCGGTTCGATGACGCTGACCCCGTGTTTTTCGTAGAAGGCGCGTGCCTTGGCATTGAAGACGTTGCCCAGATAACTCAGTGCGTCTTCGGGATAGGGCGCTGGCGGTTCAAGCGGAATGCGGCGCTCAGGGCGTTTGTAAGCGGCGATCCTTGCCGCATCAATCGCCTCGACTGCGGCGCGGCGCAGGGCGTTGAGCGCCGAAGCCGGTATGAACCACGCGCTGCTGAGCGCCAGATCAATCGCTTCGGCGCTATAAATCGTGGTCCCGAGCTTGCCCAGATTTTCGCGCAGGCTGGTCAGTGCCTGTACGGTGTTCTGAGCAGCTTCCCTGGCGTGCGGCAGTTCGGCGACGGCGCAGACGCCTTCGTCGTCAGTCATGTGCAGGGCAAAGCCGTCGGGGGTTTCCACAAAACGCAGACGAACAGGAATGTGCCGCCTGGCCGATTTTTTCTCCAGCAGGCGCTCGAATTCCTG
>CAIVZW010000413.1 GCA_903910495.1 uncultured beta proteobacterium | reverse complement strand
TAGATGACCGCAATGCCGAGCTTCTCGGCGGCATTCTTGTTGTGCTCCTGCGCGATGTCGTGGCCATCGAAGGTGATACTGCCGGCGTTGCGGTTGGTCACCCCGGTGACGATCTTGATCAGGGTCGATTTGCCGGCGCCGTTCTCGCCGACCAGGGCATGGATCTCGCCACGCGTGAGCGCAAAATCCACTCCGGAGAGCACCATCGGGCCGTTGTAGTTCTTGTCGATGCCGCGGCAGTCGAGCAGGACATCGCTGTTCATGGTGTCGTTCATACGCCCTCCCTGCTCTGCATCTGTTTCTGGCGGGCGGAGCGGGCGGCCCGTTTCTCGGCATAGCCCTTGTACCAGACGTCGAGGACCACGACCACGACGATGATGCCGCCAATGACGATCGGCTGGATGTACGGGGACAGCCCGAGCTTGAGAATGCCGTTCTTGATCAGGGCCAGGAACAGGGTGCCGATGACCGTGCCCCAGATGTCGCCGACACCGCCGGTGAAGGGCGTGCCGCCGATGATGACCGAGGCGATGACGTCCATTTCCGAACCGAGACCGAATTCGGGCATGGCGGTCATCATGCGCGCCGACAGGAAGATCGAGGTCAGCGCGGCGCAGAAGCCGGAGAACATGTAGACGCCGATCAGGGTGCGGTCGGTATTGATGCCCGACAGCCGGGCGGCGGTCGGGTTGGCGCCGGTGGCATAGACGTTGGTGCCGGCCCGGGTGCGCTTGAGGAAGAACTGGGTGCACAAGGCCAGCACGAAGAAGACGATGGTGACGATATAGACCGGTCCGACCGTCTCGCCGAAGGCCAGAAAGACTTCGTCCTGGATGAAGACGTTCTTGACGAAGCCCTGGTTGTCCTTGACCGCGGCGATCAGCGCCAGCCCGGCCAGGATCCCGCGCGTGGCCAGGGTGACGATGAATTCGGGCAGCTTGAAATGGGTGATGAAGAAGCCATTGACCCAGCCGATCGCGCAGCCCATCGCCAGGGCAATGGGGATATAGATGTAGGCCGGCAGCTGGGTGTAGGAAATGAAGTTGATGCAGATCATCGAGGTTATGGCGATCACCGCGCCGATCGACATGTCGATGCCGGCGGTGATCATGATCAGGGTAAATCCGATGGCCACGATCCCGGTCAGGGACGCTTCCTGGAGCAAGGTCATCAGGTTGTCCACGGTCAGGAAGCTGGGGTTGGCCAGCGACAGGGCAACCCCGATGGCGATCAGTAACCCGATCAGAATGAGTCGTCGAATGGCGCTGACCGACACAATGACACCTCCGCTACGTTCTTGGTTAGTGGTCTAGCTTACAGCTCGGACACGAGGTGACGGAACCCCAGGTTCCGCCTCCGCGTCCGATACGTCTTGTCTTATTCCATTTCCAAATCAATGATGTCACGAAGATGAGCCGCAGACAGTGCGAATAGCACGGCAAGGCGAAGTCGACAAAGACAGGATTGGTTTGGGATTGGAATTACCAGCGGTCTTCGGCCTTGATCTGGGCCACCGTGTCCTTGGTCGCGGCAAACGGCGGAACCACGATCACTTCGGTCTTGGCCCCTTTCTTCTTCGCCCCGCTGAGCAGGTCAAGCGCGTATTTGGCCGCCGTCGCCCCCTGGTTGTAGGCGTTGGTGTAGGCCGTACCCGTGATCTTGCCCTGTTCGATCAGCGCCAGCGTGCTCTTCTGACCGTTGAACCCCCAGATCTGGATCTTGCTCAAACGACCGGCCGACTCCGCGGCGATCATCGCCCCTTCCGCCATGTTGTCATTCACCGCAAACACCGCATCCAGGTCCTTGTTCACCTGCAGGAAGCTGTTCATGATCTCGATGGCTTTATCCTTGTTCCAAGCGGCATTCTGCGCGCCGACGATCTTGATGTTCGGATAGAGCTTGCCCATCGCCGCACGGAAGCCCTTCTCGCGCTCGACGCCGGCCTGCGCACCGGGCGGCGACTGGAGAATCGCCACATTGCCCTTGCCGTTGAGTGACTTGCCAATGGTTTCACCCACCAGATAACCGGCACCGGTATCATCCATCGTGACGCACGCCGCATGCGGCAGAATGGTGTCGGTATTGAGTGTGATGACGTGAATGCCCTTGCCTTCGGCCTTCTTGACGCTGGCGGTAAGCGCGGCGGCATCAATCGGCTGCAGGATGATCACGTTGTAACCCTGGTTGATGAAATCATCCATCATGGTGACCTGGATCTCGGCCTTCATCTGGGCGTCCAGTGCCTGTAGTGTCACGTTCGGCTGCGCCTTGACGGTCCTCTCGATACCTGCCTTCCAGGCCTGGGTCAGTGCCTGCCCGACGGTACTCGGCAGATAACCGATCTTGTATGCGGTCTGGGCCTGAACGGCTCCACTTGCCATGACCAGCAGGGCGATAAAGGTCGCCATCCATTTTGCCTTTGTCATATCTTTTCTCCCAGGATAATTGACGCCAATAAAAGTAAGCAAAACGATCAATATGATCGTTTATGGAACCATTCTATATTCAAATTGTCCTCCTTGGCAAGAATTATTTTAATATATTTTTATTGTTTAAATACAATGCTTTGTAGTTATTTATTCGATGCAGTTGCAGACTTCTATCCTGCACTCCGGAGATTCAGCATAATACAATTCATCAACTATTTGGCTTGATACCGATCACTTTGCACGTTTCATGGTTTACTTTCGTACAATCTGAAATTAAACTGTATGCTCAAACGAAAGATGAACCATGGAAAACCCGATTGGCATTTACGAAAAAGCCTTGCCCAAAACCATGGGTTGGGCTGAACGATTCGAAGCGGCCCGAAATTCCGGCTACGATTTTCTCGAACTGTCGGTGGATGAAACACCGGAACGCATGGCGCGTCTTGACTGGTCGCTTGCCGAGCGACTGCAATTCTTTCGCACATCGCGCGAGCACGGAGTGCCTGTGCCATCAATGTGCCTCTCGGGGCACCGCAAGATTCCTTTCGGAAGTGCCGATCCGGCCATCCGCGCGCAGGCAGCCGAATTCATGGAAAAAGCGATCCGTTTTGCCTGTGACACCGGTATCCGGGTCATCCAGCTTGCCGGTTATGACGTCTATTACGAGCCGTCCACGCGCGATGCGCGGGAACGTTATTACGAGGGCATGGAGCGTGCCCTGGACGTTGCTGCACAGCATCAGGTCATGCTCGCACTGGAAATCATGGATACGTCCTTCCAGAATTCCATCACCAAATACCTGCGACTCAAGGAACGGCTTCGCTCACCCTGGTTCACGGTGTACCCCGACCTGGGTAATCTCAATGCCTGGGGTAATGACATGGCAAGCGAACTGACTGCCGGAATCAGTCACATCGTCGGGATCCATGTCAAGGAAACCAAACCGGTCGGCCCCGACTTCCCGGGAGCATTCCGCGACATTCCATTCGGTGAAGGGACGGTTGATTTCGTGCATTGTTTCAAGACCCTGCACGGCCTTGGCTATGCCGGCCCCTTCCTGATCGAAATGTGGACCGAGAAAGCCGCCGACCCGGTCAAGGAAATCGCGCTGGCCCGCCAATGGGTGGGAGAACGTCTGAAACTTGGAGGATATGCATAATGCTGGAAACACTCAAACAACAGGTGCTGGAAGCCAATCTCGAACTGCCGAAACTCGGCCTCGTCGACTTCACCTGGGGAAATGTCAGCGGCAAGGATGCGGAAAGCGGGGCCATTGTCATCAAGGCGAGCGGTGTTCCGTATGAGACCATGAATGCGTCCGACATGGTCGTGGTCGATAGTGAAGGCCGTGTCATTGAAGGCCACCTCAGGCCGTCATCGGACTTGCCGACGCACGTCGAACTCTACCGCCACTTTCCCTCCATCGGCGGCATCGTGCATACTCACTCCACCTGGGCAACCGTCTGGGCACAGGCCTGCCGCGGCATCCCGGCATTCGGCACGACGCATGCCGATTATTTCTATGGCGAGATTCCCTGCACGCGCATCCTAACCGAACAACAGACGGCCGGTCGCTATGAAGCTGAAACCGGATTGGCCATCATTGAACGCTTCCGCTCGGGCGGCATAGACCCGAGCCGGATGTCGGCAGTTCTGGTGGCCAATCACGGGCCCTTCGCCTGGGGTGTCGATGCCGACGCGGCCGTGCACAACGCCGCAGTCCTGGAACTGACCGCGCGCATGGCGCTGCTCAGCCTGCAACTGGAAAAGAATCTGCCACCGATGCCGCAACATCTGCTGGAAAAGCACTTCAACCGCAAGCACGGCCCCGGCGCCTATTACGGGCAAAACTAAGGAC
>CAIVZW010000412.1 GCA_903910495.1 uncultured beta proteobacterium | reverse complement strand
CTGGTATCTATAATGCGGGCTTCGAGAATATAACGATTCTGGATATTGCCAAACTGGTTGCCAAATATGTGCCTGCAGAAATCACGGTGACTGAATCTAACGATCCGCGTTCATACCGGGTGAATTCTGATCGGTTGCTTGCAACCGGATTCAGGCCAAAGAAATCTGTAGAAGACGCGATTCGGGATGTCGTCGAGATGTATCGAGCAGGCGCGCTCAAGGATGAAGACCGTTTCTACAACCTCAAGTGGATGCAAAAAACCGTCCTTGTGAAGTAATCAGGCGAATCACACCGATGGAGCTGAGTGACCCTATGGAAGATTTCTTTGCCGGCTACGCTGATCGACTGGGCAAGGTGCTTGCTTCGTCCGACTGGTCCGGTGTCGCTTGCCTGGCGAAAGACATGCACGCCGCCTGGGCGAGTGGGCACCAGGTTTTTCTCTGCGGAAATGGGGGCAGCGCCGGCAATGCCATGCATCTTGCTAACGACTTCATCTATGGTGTCGCCAAGCGCACGGGAGGTGGCATTCGGGCACTGGCGCTATCGGCCAATTCGGCGGTCATGACGTGTCTGGCCAACGATATCGGTTACGACAGAATCTATTGCGAGCAGCTTGCCGTTCAGGGCCGTAAGGGTGATCTCCTGATTGCGTTGTCCGGCAGCGGTAACTCTCCAAACATAGTCAGTGTGCTGGAACGTGCGCGGGCCATGAGCATCAAGTCCTATGCAATTCTCGGCTACAGCGGCGGACGTTGCAAGGAGCTTGCTGACGTTGTCATCCACTTTCCTGTGGATGACATGCAGATCGCCGAAGACATGCAACTCATCGTCGGCCACATGCTGATGCAGTGGCTATATGACAAACGTCCTCAAATCTAAAAAACTATGGATACTGTACTCGTTGTCGGTAGCAACTCATTTTCAGGTGCCAGTTTTGTTGATTTCGCCCTGAGTCAGGGTGTGCGGGTCATCGGCACCAGTCGCTCGGCCGAGCCGATCTCTGCCTTTCTGCCCTATAAATGGGGCGACTACACCAATTTTGAATTCAAACAACTCGATCTGAACAAGGATTTGCCTGCCATTGCCTCGCTACTCCACGAGGTGAAGCCGGCGTATGTGGTGAACTTTGCCGCCCAGAGCATGGTGGGTGAAAGCTGGGCAAATCCAGGCGACTGGTTCATGACCAATGCTGTTTCTACAGTCAAGTTCCACGATGAGCTTCGCCAGTGTGATTTCCTCAAACGCTACGTCCATATCTCGACGCCGGAGGTGTATGGCAGCTGTTCCGGCTTCGTGAAGGAAGATTTTCATTTAAATCCCAGCACGCCCTACGCCGTCTCTCGTGCTGCAGCCGACATGAGCCTGCGTACCTTTCGTGCCACCTACAACTTCCCGGTGGTCAGCACGCGGGCGGCCAACGTCTACGGCCCGGGCCAGCAACTCTATCGCATCATTCCGCGTACCATCCTGTTCATCTTGCTTGGCCGCAAGTTGCAACTACATGGTGGAGGCGTATCGACGCGTTCTTTCATCCATATCCGCGATGTGTCAGACGCCACCTGGCGCATCATGAAAAACGGCAATGATGGTGATACCTATCACATCTCGACCAGCGACGTGATTTCTATTCGAGACTTGGTCGAGCGCATCTGCGCCAAGTTGGGCGTGCGCTTCGAGGATCACGCCGAAGTCGTCGGCGAGCGCTTGGGTAAGGACTCTGCTTACCATCTGGATAGCACCAAAATTAGAACCGAGTTGGGCTGGCAGGATCAGATCGCCCTCGATCAGGGACTTGACGAGTGCATCGCCTGGGTGCGAGAAAACTTCGAGGCCCTCAAGGCCGAGCCCTACGACTACATTCACAAGCCCTGACAGCAGATACCACCATGGCTGATATTGCCTCACTGGAAGCAACGGCACGCGATCTCCGCGCCCGGATCATCGAGACCTCGTCCAAAGCAGGTATCCCTCACCTGGGTTCCTGTCTTTCATGCGTTGACATCCTGACGGTCCTGTACTTCGCCGTACTGCGGATTGATCCAGCCAAGCCGCGCGACGCAACGCGGGACCGCTTCATTCTCAGCAAGGGCCATGGTGCTCCGGCCCTGTTTCAGGTGCTGGCAAAGCGCGGTTTCTACTCAGAATCGATGCTCGATACCTATGGAGAGGACGGCGGCGTATTTGCTGAACATCCACCGACCCCTGATCATCTGGCTGGTATTGAAGCCGCCACTGGCTCTCTTGGCCATGGCCTGCCCCTGGGTTTGGGTATGGCGCTTGCCGGACGAATTCAACAACGGGCCTACAACGTCTACGCGGTGCTCAGTGATGGCGAATGCAATGAGGGTTCGGTCTGGGAAGCAGCCATGCTATCTGCCGCGCAGCGTGTCGCTAACCTCTGCGTCATCATTGACTTCAACAAGTGGCAGGCCACCGGTCGCAGCCGTGAGGTCATGGCGCTCGATCCGCTTGCCGACAAGTGGCGAGCGTTTGGCTGGAATGCGATCGAAGTGGACGGCCACGACATGACAGCCTTGCTCGATGCCTTGCAGCAACATCCTGCAAATGACGGACGGCCAACCGCCATCATCGCCCATACCATCAAGGGCAAGGGCGTCTCATTCATGGAAGACGACAACAACTGGCACTACCGCATCCCGACGGCGGACGAAGTTCTCAAGGCTAAGCAGGAATTGGGGGTGGCAGCATGAGAAACGCCTTCGCCGACGAGATGACCAAACTTGCCCAGCAAGACAGCCGTATCGTCTTGCTCTCCGGCGACATCGGCAACAAGCTCTTCGACAAGTTCAAGGTGGTTGACGAGCGCCGCTTCTACAACTGCGGTGTTGCCGAAGCCAACATGATGGGCGTGGCCGCGGGCATGGCCTTGTCTGGCCTACGCCCCGTGGTTTATACGATTACCCCTTTTACCACCACGCGCTGCTTCGAGCAGATCCGCGTCGACGCCTGCTACCACAAGGCGCCCGTTGTCATTGTCGGTACGGGGTCGGGCCTTTCTTATGCCGAACTGGGACCGACCCATCATTCCCTTGAGGACATGGCCATCCTGCGCACCCTGCCGGGCATGCGCGTCATGGCGCCTTGCGACACGGCAGAACTCCGCCTTGCACTGCAGGCTGCGGTGCATGAAGATGGCCCCGTGTATATTCGCATCGGCAAGAAGGGCGAGCCGGCCATACATCCGCAAGTGCCTGACTTCAAGATCGGCAAGGCCATCGTTGTTCGCGAAGGAACCGATGTCGCACTGCTCAGCGCCGGCACCATCATGCCCGAAGTGCTCAAGGCTGCCGACCTCCTGCAAGGGCAGGGTATATCGGCCGAAGTAGTCAG
>CAIVZW010000411.1 GCA_903910495.1 uncultured beta proteobacterium | reverse complement strand
TGGGTGTTGGTACCGCTCGGTGCCCGGGCAGCAGCGGCGAGGATGCGCTCGATAACGGCCCGGGAGACCGGTTCCGGACGAAAGGCACGGGTGGATTTGCGGCGATAAAGCGCTTCGAAGACATCAAGGCGCTGGTTTTGAGGTGCAATGCCATTGCTCACAGGGAAAACTCCGATGAAATTTTACGGTCGCTTTGCTCAGCCGGCCGAGGCTGGACAAACTACTGCTGCGTGCTTCAAACGGTACTGGTTATGCCGCCATCGACATAAAGTGTCTGGCCATTGATGAAGTTTGACGCATCGGAGGCGAGGAAAATCGCGGCGCCGTTCAACTCCTCGACCTGACCCCAACGACCGGCCGGCGTCCGTTTGCACAGCCAGGCGGAAAATTCCTCATTTTCAACCAGGGCCTTGTTCATCTCGGTGGCAAAATAGCCGGGCGCCAGACCATTGGCCTGGATTCCGTACTTTGCCCAGTCAGCGCACATGCCCTTGGTGAACATCGTCACCGCTCCCTTGGTCGCGGTATAGGGGGCGATGGTCGGTCTCCCCAACAGGCTCTGTACCGAACAGATATTGATGATCTTGCCCTTCTTGCGCGGGATCATGTGTCTGGCGACCGCCTGTGAGACATAGAAAACGCTGGTCAGATTGGCCGTGACAATGGCATCCCAGTTTTCGCTCTGAAAATCTTCCAGGGGCGCACGACGCTGTATTCCAGCGTTATTGACCAAAACATCGATGGCCCCAAAGTCCTTCTCGATGCGGGCAACGCCTTCGATCACTGCCACCTGCTGGGTTACATCGAACACCGCATATTCCGCCTTGAAGCCATCGGCGATCATTTTTTCAGCGGCTGCCTTGACGCGCGCTTCGCTGCGGCCATTGAGCACGATGGTGGCACCGGCACCGGCCAGGCCATACGCCAGCGCCAGGCCGATGCCCTGGGTGGAACCGGTAATCAGGATACGACGGCCATGCAGGTTGAAAAGTTCGGTAGTTGGCAAATTCATATTCAGAACCTCGGAATAAACGTGATTGAATGGACAAGTTCAGGATCGCGGACAAGCCATTACCGATCCTGAAGTTTTCTATAGCGGCATGAACGGGTTGGCGATGAGGAAAGTGGAATTATAGCTGCTGCGATCACTTGTTGTTCTATCGCGGAACTGTACTTTGGCCGGGCACCTGTATATCGCACAGGCGGTGTTGATCATGCCAGGAAGCTCAGTTGCAGGATTGCGAATCCTTGGTTACGACCGTAAGAAGTGCTGAGCCGCCCGCCATGCGGGCGGCTCAGAGCGAAGGTTGTTTCACCCCCGTGTGATACTAAAAAAACCCGTTCGTGGTGTGCTCTGAGGGTGAGCCTGAAGCACGAACGTTTTTTACCTGTCCAACGTTGCTACTAAACTATCGGGGCAGCCGGAAACGGCCGCCCCGTGACTTGCATCAACCCATTACCGGCGGAACGTAAGGCAGTGTCTTGGCCAGCAGCCAGAGCAGGAACAGCACGACCGGCGTATGGAAGATCAACTGCAGCGTCGAATACCCGGCCAGATCGCGCGCCTTGACCCCGGTCAGACCCATCAGCGGCAGCATCCAGAACGGATTGATGAAGTTCGGCAGTGCTTCGGCCGCGTTATAGACCTGCACCATCCACGCCAGATTGACCTTCAACTCGATCGCTGCCTGCAGCAGATACGGTGCCTCCACCACCCACTTGCCACCACCCGAGGGCAGGAACAGGCCGAGAATCGCCGAATAGATGCCGCCTACCAGTGGCAGCGTCTCCTGTGTCGAGATCGAGACGAAGAACTTGGCCAGCACCTCGTTCAGCCCCGACGCCATTAGCACGCCGAAGATGCCGGCATACAAAGGGAATTGCAGCAGAATGCCGCCGGTCATCGGCACTGATTTCGCCGCCGCGCGCAGGAACGAGCGTGGTGTCCAGTGCAACAGCATGCCGGCGATCAGGAACATGAAGTTGTAGGTGTTGAGGTCGAGCGCGGCGAGGCCACCCTTGGTACTGAATACGTCGTAGAGATAGACGAGACCGAGAGCGACGATAACCAGCGTCAGGATCGGGCTGAACTCGAGCTTTTCGCCCGGGGTCTGCGGCGTGCCGATGTCCTCCTTGCTGTCCTTGTAGACGATGCCGGCCATTTCGGCCGTCTTCGCCTTGTCGGCGGTTGGCGTCGAGGCGTAGCAGATCCACACCGAGAGAACGAGAAGGGCGATGATCATCACCAGGTTCTGCCAAGTAAACAGGGTGTCGGCCAGAGGAATGACGCCGCTGATCTTGAGCAGAGCCGGTGGAATCGAGCCTTTGGTGGCCATCAGCAGAGCGGCCGAAGACGACAGGCCCAGCGCCCAGACACTGCCCAACCCGAGATACCCGGCGGCGCCCATGGCACGGAAATCGACGCCATTGACGCGCTTGCTCACTTCGCGCATCAGGATGCCGGCAAAGATCAGGCTGAAGCCCCAGCTCAGCAGCGATGCGATCATCGCCACGAAAGCTACGTAAGCAACGGCCACCTTCGGCGTCTTCGGAAAGCACGCCAGAACGTCAATGATCCTGCGCACCGGTGGCGAGACGGCAACGATATAGCCACCGATCACCACAAAGGCCATCTGCATCGTGAACGGGATCAGGTTCCAGAACGACTTGCCGAAGTCGACGGAAACCTGTGACGGGGTGCGACCCATGGCCAGCGCTGCGACACAGACGATGAGCACGGCAATGGCCGCGAACACGTAGGCATCGGGGAACCACTTCTCGCTCCAGTTGGCCAGCGAGACACCCATGCGCTGCATCATGCCTTCTTCATTCTCATCATTTTTCGGTCTTGTTTCCTGATTCATAATGACGCTCCTTGACAACGTTGGGGAAATAGCTCGGATACTTCAGACGATGCCTGACGAGGTGCTCTCCTCGATTATTGTTGGGTTCAATCGGGCAACTTCATTGCACAACACTGCGGACTGACGACGAACTCGGCTTCGGTCCTGGCGCGGATGTCCTCCAGCGTGACACCAGGAGCCATCTCGGTGAGGACAAGACGCCCGTCGATGAAACGGAAAAAAGCCAGTTCGGTGGCGATGGCGCTCACTTTACCGGCCGCGGTCAGCGGCAGAGTACAGCGCTTGAGGATCTTGGCGCCGCCATCCTTGGTGGCGTGTTCCATGGCGACGATCACATTCTTGGCGCCGGTGACCAGATCCATGGCGCCGCCCATGCCGGGAACCATTTTGCCGGGAACCATCCAGTTGGCCAGGTTACCTTCCTGATCGACCTGTAAGCCGCCAAGTACCGTCACATCGACGTGCCCGCCGCGAATGATGGCAAACGACATGGCGCTGTCGAAGAATGCGGTTCCCGGAACCATGCCGCAGGGCTTGCCGCCGGCATTGACCAGATTGGGTATCGGGTCGCCGACCAGTGGGCCAAGGCCGAGAAAGCCGTTTTCGGATTGCAGGGTGATGTGCACGCCTTCGGGCAGATAGTCGGGAATCAGCGTGGGCAGGCCAATGCCGAGGTTGACCACGTCACCATCCTTCAACTCCTGCGCGACACGGCAGGCAATGAGATTCTTGGCGTCCATTTCATTTCTCCCCAGAAAGGATGAGGGCATTGACCAGAATGCCCGGGGTCATGACCAGTTCCGGATCGATGTCACCGGCGTTTACGATTTCGTCGGCTTCGGCGACGACGTAGTCGGCGGCCAGCGCCATCAGCGGATTGAAATTGCGCGCCGCGCGCTGATAGGTCAGGTTGCCTTTTTCATCGGCACGGTAAGCCTTGAGAATGGCCATGTCTGCACGAATCGGACGTTCGACCAGATACTCGATGCCATCGTAACTGAGCTTTGTCTTGCCTTCCTCAACGATGGTACCGACACCGGTCGGCG
>CAIVZW010000410.1 GCA_903910495.1 uncultured beta proteobacterium | reverse complement strand
ATCCTGGATACCGTCGAGTACCAGCAGGAAAGCGGGTTCTTCCAGCGTATCGAGCACATCATCGAGCGTGACATGGCGCGTCTCGCCGGAAACCCTGGCCACTACACCCTGATGGCGCGTGCCGCCACCGGCCATGCCTTCAAGACGTTTGGCATCGACCGGGACAACACGGACCGAGTGCAGTTCGGCATGGCGCATCAGATCACGCACCCGGGCATCGTGACGCCCGGCGTCGATGAAGATCTCAAGAATGGCGTCGGGCTGGTGGCGCAGTTTGGCGATGATGGAATGAAAGCCGTGGATGAAGCTGATTTGTGACATGGATTGTTCTCTAGGACTGAATCTGCTGTGTATTTTACGATGAATGGCTTATTGATCCGGCACGATAATGTTTGAAGTCCGCTCGCCCTGAGCTTGTCGAAGGGTGGGCGGGCTTCGACAAGCTCAGCCCGAACGGGGTAAATACTTCACCGTGCCGTCTCAAAAATGGCGTTTTTTCGCCGCCGCATGCTTCTTGCCGCCGGCCGAAGACTTTGACTTTTGTGAGGATTTATTGGCGGTTCGGGAGCTGGCCTTCGCTGCAGGTTTGTCCACTGTTTTCGTTACTGAGCGGGGGAAAGGCATTGTCGCCATCTTCCGCACCGGGGCTTCTATCGTCGCCGGGGGCGTGGCCAGCACGAAGTCGATGCGTCCGCTTTCCAGATCGGCACGCACCAGCTTGACGCGCAGGCGATCCCCCAGCCGATAGCGCTGGCCGCTGCGCTCACCGAGCATCTGGTGCTTGACATTGTCGTACTGGAAGTAATCCTCGCCGAGCTCGGAGACATGTACCAGGCCTTCGACATAGACGGAATCAAGCGCCACAAAAACGCCGAAAGGCACCACCGAGGCGATCGTTCCCGCAAACTCCTCACCGATGCGATCCTGCATGTAGTAGCACTTGAGCCAGTTATTGACGTCACGCGTAGCTTCGTCGGCACGTCGCTCGGTCATCGAACAATGCATGCCGATTTCATCCCACTTGCCCGGCGTATAACGCGCGCCATCGAGCACCGCCTTGATCGAACGATGGACCAGCAGATCGGGGTAGCGCCGGATGGGCGACGTGAAGTGCGTGTAGTGTTCGTAGGAAAGTCCGAAGTGGCCGACATTGTCCGGACTGTACATGGCCTGGCGCAGCGAGCGCAGCATTACCGTCTGCAGCAACTGGGCATCCGGGCGCGGCTTGATCTTCTCGAGCAGCACACCGTAATCCTTGGCCGATGGCGTTTCGCCACCGGGCAGACCCAGACCGAATTCCTTGAGAAAGTTGCGCAGCCCCTCAAGCTTCTCCGGCGTCGGTCCTTCGTGCACCCGGTACAGGCAGGGTTGCTTGTGCTCTTCAAGAAAGGCCGAGGCACACACGTTGGCCGCCAGCATGCACTCCTCGATCACGCGGTGGGCATCATTGCGATGGACCGGAACGATGTTGTCGATCTTGCCCTGGTCGTTGAACAGCATCATCGTCTCGATCGTCTCGAAGTCGATGGCGCCGCGTTTATGCCGCGCCTTGAGCAGGATCTTGAACAGCGCGTACAAGGCCTGCAACTGCGGTTGCAGGGCACGGTGGAGGTCATTTTCCGGCTCTGCCTGGCCGGACAGCCAATCCCAGACTTGGTTGTAGGTCAGCCGCGCCCGGGAACGGAATACCGCCGGAAAGAACGTGTAGCTCTTGATTTCACCGCTGTTGTTGATGTCCATGTCGCACACCATGGCCAGGCGCTCGACGTCGGGGTTCAGCGAACACAGTCCGTTGGAGAGCTTTTCCGGCAGCATGGGAATCACCCGGCGCGGAAAATAGACGGAATTGCCACGCTCCATGGCATCACGATCCAGCGCCATTCCGGGCCGCACGTAATGGCTGACATCGGCAATCGCCACCACCAGTCGCCAGCCACGGCCCTTCTTCTCGGCGAATACGGCATCATCAAAATCCCTGGCCGTCTCGCCGTCTATCGTCACCAGCGGCAAGTCGCGCAGATCCTTGCGGCCATCCCATTCGGATTTTTTGACTTTGTCCGGCAGCGCCTTTGTTTCGTCGACGACCTTGGGCGAAAACTCGAATGGCAGATCATGCTTGCGCAGCGCGATCTCGATCTCCATCCCCGGGTCGGCATAGTTGCCGAGCACCTCGACGATGGTGCCGATGGGCTGCGAATGACGGCTGGGCTGTTCGATGATCTCGACCATCACCACCTGCCCGGCCTTGACCTTGTGCTTCTTGTCCGGCGTGACGAGGATATCCTGATTGATGCGCCGGTTTTCGGGCACAACGACGGTAATGCCATGCTCAATCATCACGCGACCGACGACCCGGCTGTTGGCGCGTTCGAGCACCTCGACGATTTCACCTTCGCGCCGCCCCTTGCGATCCAGACCGACGACACGTGCCAGCGCGCGGTCTCGATGCAGAACCTTGGACATTTGCTTGGCATCGAGAAAGAGATCATCGCCGCCATCGTCCGGAACGAGGAAACCATAGCCGTCGGCATGCCCTTCAATACGCCCGGCAATCAGGCTGGCGAGTTCCGGAAGAATGTAGGACCCCTTGCGGTTGCGCATCAGCTGCGCCTCGCGCTCCATGGCCGCCAGACGGCGCTGGAACATCTCGTGTTCCAGTTGGTTGATATCCAGCAGGGCGCAAAGCTGCTCAAAGCTGACGGGCTTGCCCTGATCGACCAGAACCTGCAGGACATACTCCCGCGATGGCAAAGGCCTTTCGTATTTGGCCACTTCACGCTCGAAGTGCGGATCGTTTTTTCTGATTCTGGAAAGCTTTTTGATTGACATTTTCTTATGTTCCTTTAGAATTCGGCCTTCTCTGGAAATGCCCAGGTGGCGAAATTGGTAGACGCGCCAGGTTCAGGTCCTGGTGGTGGCAACACTGTGGGGGTTCGAGTCCCTTCCTGGGCACCAGAAAATAAGCCTATTATGGTTTATTATCAATGAGTTAGATGGATAGTGGAAGGTAGCCTGTGGTACTTTTGGGTTACACTCCATGATTCTTCTTCTAAGCTCATCAATCAAGTTGCAAATCAAATACTGCTTCCTCTGTGTGGTGACACGATCCATTGGCAACGCAAAGTTCCCAAAGACTTGGAAGATCGCTATGGTGGCTCCAAGCTCATCAAGGTCAATCTCAAGACTAACGATCTGAGCCGAGCATTCAAACAGGTTGATCGCCTGAGCCGACAGTATGAGGCCTCGTGGGATGCCATGCGAGGTAATTCTGCTCTAACCCCGGCCACAGTCAAGGGCAGCTAGCCAGATTGGCATCCATCACGCGCTGCCAGTTTTCCGACTCCAACTCGACCAGAGGCTTGCGTAATTGGATTCCTGCATTGTTGATCAGAATATCGACTTCAACAGTGTTCCGTT
>CAIVZW010000409.1 GCA_903910495.1 uncultured beta proteobacterium | reverse complement strand
GGCCTGCCCGCCGGAACCAATGTCGAAGGCCAGATCATCGCCGCGCTGCGCCTGATGGGGGCGGATGTGATTCTGGATACCAACTTCGGCGCCGACGTGGTGATCATGGAAGAAGGCACCGAACTGCTCGGCCGCCTTAAAAAGAGCAGCCGGCCGACCTTCACCTCGTGTTGCCCGGCGTGGATCAACTTTGCCGAAAAGCACTATCCGGAAATTCTGCCGCTGCTCTCCAGCACCCGCTCGCCGCAGGCGGTGATGGGCAAGATCGCCAAAACCTACCTGGCCGAGAAGCGTGGCATCGATGTGCAGAAGATGCGCATGATTTCGATCATGCCCTGCACGGCCAAGAAGGAAGAAGCCGCCCGCCCTGTTCTGGGAGAGAATGGCGTACCGGACGTGGATATCGTGCTCACCATGCGCGAGTTTGCCCGCCTGCTGCGACGCGAAGGCATCGACCTCAAGCTGCTTGAGCCTTCTGCGTACGACGATCCTCTGATGAGCGAATACTCCGGTGCGGCGGCCATCTTCGGCACCACCGGCGGCGTCATGGAGGCGGCGGTGCGCACCATGTATTACGTGATCAACCACAAGGAACTGGAACACATCGAAGTGGCGCAATTGCGCGGATTCGAGAACGTGCGCTCGGCCAACGTCAATCTCGGCGGCGAGTACGGTGAAATCAAGGTGGCCATGTGCCATGGCCTGAAGGGCACGCGCCAGATTGTCGAGGCCGTTCTGGCCGGGACGGCGGATTTCGATTTCATCGAAATCATGGCCTGCCCGGGCGGTTGTGTTGACGGCGGTGGTACCCTGCGTTCCAAGAAGTCGTACATTCCGCACGCCATGAAGCGCCGTGAGACGATCTTCAACATCGATCGCAAGACCAAAGTGCGCCAGTCGCACAACAACAAGCAGGTGCAGAAGCTCTATGCGGATTTTCTGGGTGCGCCGCACTCGGAAAAGGCGCACCATATGCTGCATACGCAATACAGTTCACGACCGTGCGGCGTGCTTGCGGATATCCAGGCCGCCTGGAATGAGCTGAAAAAGCAGGGTGGCAGTTAAACCTTAACCCGTTCGCCCTGAGCCTGTCGAAGGGCCGTTCATGGTTCGACAAGCTCACCACGAACGGATTTTTGCCTCAAATATCGCCTAATGGACGATCTGGGTTAAAGGCAATAACGGACGGATTAACAAGACGGTGCAGCGCGAGGAAAAGGCACGAAGATGATCGATTACCGGACAAATGACTGGCTGGACGCAGGCGAAGTCGGGGATGTCCTTCATTCCGCCGTGCGCGACGACGAGAAAATTCGCGCGGTGCTGCAAAAAGCGCGCGAGTTGAAAGGCCTGGACATGGCCGAGGTGGCCACCCTCTGCCACATCACCACGTCAGAGCAGGTCGAGGAACTGTTTGCCACCGCGCGCAGCGTCAAGGAGCAGATTTACGGGCACCGCATCGTCCTCTTTGCCCCGCTCTACATCTCCAATGTCTGCGGCAACGAATGCACCTACTGCGCCTTCCGCGCCTCCAACAAAACCTTGCCGCGTACAGCACTGGATAAGGCCGGCATTCAGCGCGACACCGCCGAGCTGATCCGCCAGGGGCACAAGCGCCTGCTGATGGTCGCCGGCGAAGGCTACTCCGCAGCAAACGGCGGCTTCCAGTACATTCTCGATGCCATCGCCTCGGTCTATGAGGTGACCGACGCCACCGGCAATATCCGCCGGCTCAACGTCAACCTCGCACCGCTTGAGGTCGACGAATTCCGCCTGCTCAAGGACGCCGGCATCGGCACCTACCAGTTGTTCCAGGAGACCTATCACCGCGACACCTACGCCGCCGTGCATCTCTCCGGCAAAAAACGCGATTACGACTGGCGCGCCTCGGCGCTTGACCGCGCCATGCAGGCCGGCGTCGACGATGTCGGCATGGGCGTGCTGTTCGGCCTGCACGACTGGCGTTTCGAGATCCTGAGCCTGATGCAGCACATCCGGCATCTGGAAGATACGTTTGGTTGCGGCTGCCACACCATCAGCGTGCCGCGCATCGAGCCGGCCGACCACTCCGAACTGTCGATGGCGCCACCGGCGCAGGTTTCAGACACCGACTTCAAGAAGATCATCGCCATCCTGCGCCTGGCCGTACCTTATACCGGCCTCATCCTGTCGACCCGTGAATCGGCGGACATCCGCCACGAATGCTATGCCCTCGGCGTGTCGCAGATTTCCGCCGGCAGCCGCACCAATCCGGGCGGCTACAGCGAGGGCGAGTCAGCACACGAGCACGCGGCCGGCCAGTTTCAGCTCGGCGATCACCGCTCGCTCGAAGAGGTTGTGCAGGAACTGTCCAGCATGGGCTTCATCCCGTCGTTCTGCACGGCCTGCTACCGGCTCGGCCGCACCGGGCAGGATTTCATGGATCTCGCCAAGCCCGGCCTGATCAAGCTCAAATGCGACCCGAACGCGGTGACGACCTTCCAGGAATACCTGATCGACTTTGCCTCCGAACCGTTGCGCTGCGCGGGCGAAAAAGCCATTGACTGCGAACTCGACGGCATGGGCGTCAAGGCGCGCAAGACGGCGGAGCGCATGCTGACCAAGATCCGCTCCGGCAAACGCGACGTGTATTGCTGAGGCAAGGATCCTGATGAATTCAGTTAGACCGGTAAAAACCCGTTCATGGTTCGACAAGCTCACCACGAACGGTGGTTTGACTTCCGTTCGCCCTGAGCAGCCCGCACCGCGGGCGTGTCCCCCAAGGGGATTTCCTTCGGGGCATCGAAGGGTTCGTAATCATGCGTATTGAAAGCGATTCGCTGGGCGAGTTTCAGGTACCCAAGGACGCCCTGTACGGCATTCACACGGCGCGGGCGCTGGTGAACTTTCCGCTCAGCGGGCAAGCCTGCGCGCCAGGGCTGATTCGCGGCATGGCGCTGGTCAAGTTGGCGTGTGCGCAGACCAATGCCGCGCTCGGGTATCTGCCGGGCGATCTCGCCGAGGCCATCGGCCAGGCGTGCAGCGAACTGGCCGAGGGACAGCATCGCGACGCCGTACTCGTCGATGCCCTGCAGGGTGGCGCCGGCACCTCGCTCAACATGAACGTCAACGAGGTCCTGGCCAACCGCGGCGAAGAAATTCTCGGTGGGCGGCGCGGCGAGTACCGGCTGGTGCACCCGATGCATCACGTCAACCTGCACCAATCGACCAACGACGTGTTCCCGACCGCGCTGCGCATTGCCGCCATCGAAAGCCTGCACCGGCTGGAGAAAGCCATCGCCGCGCTGCAGACGGCTTTCCAGGCGAGGGAACGCGAATTTTCCGGCATCGTCAAGGTCGGCCGCACGCAGCTGCAGGACGCCTGCCCGGTGACGCTGGGGGCGGAATTCTCGGCCTGGGCCGAAGCCTTCGGACGCGACCGCTGGCGCGTGTTCAAGTGCGAGGAGCGTCTGCGCGTCGTCAATCTCGGCGGCACGGCGATCGGCACCGGGCTGACCGCGCCGCGCGAGTATATTTTCCGCGTCAGCGAAAAGCTGCGCGAAGTCACCGGACTGGGCTTGTCGCGCGCCGAGAATCTGGTCGATGCCACGCAGAATGCCGATGTCTTTGTCGAGGTGTCGGGCATCCTCAAGGCGCACGCCGTCAACCTGTTCAAGATTTCCTCCGACCTGCGCCTGCTCACTTCAGGCCCGCTCGCCGGACTCGGCGAAGTTTCGCTGCCGGCGGTTCAGGTCGGTTCGAGCGTGATGCCGGGCAAGGTCAACCCGGTTATCTGCGAGGCCGTCGGCCAATCTGCGCTACAAGTCATCAGCCAGGATATGGCGATCACGCTGGCCGCGCAGTCCGGGCAGCTTGAACTCAACGCCTTCCTGCCGCTGGTGGCGCATGCCCTGCTTGGCAACCTCGCGCTGCTCGAACGCGCGTGCACGATCTTCCGCGAACGCTGCATCGAAGGAATTGCGGCCAACGCGGCGCGCTGCCTTGAACTGCTGGAACATTCGCACGCACAGGTCACGGCGCTGGTGCCGGTGCTGGGCTACGAACTGGCGGCGGACATCGCCCGCGAGGCGCAGCAGTCAAAGGAATCGATCCGTAACGTGGTGCTGGCGCGCGGTCTGATCGCGCCGCAGGTGCTCGACCGCCTGCTCTCGGCTGACGCCATGACCGCGCTGGGCTACAGCAAGGAATGAGAAACGATGAAAAGCTTTGACCACCAAGACACCAAGATCACCAAGATGCACCAAGAAAACAACACGAATGGTTTGCCTTTCTTGGTGGAACTTTGTGTCCTTGGTGTCTTGGTGGTATGCCTTTCTCGTTCAACTCATCCCAAGGAGTGAACATGCTGGAAACACCCAAAGGACTGCGCCTGCACATCGGGATTTTCGGGCGCAGGAACACCGGCAAATCGACGCTGATGAACGCGCTGATCGGGCAATCGATCTCGATCGTTTCCGAGCAGCCTGGCACCACCACCGATCCGGTCG
>CAIVZW010000408.1 GCA_903910495.1 uncultured beta proteobacterium | reverse complement strand
GTCGAACTGGCTGACCGGATTGCCTCGCGTTTCATTCTGTCCTTGCTGCTGATCGCTGCCCTTGTTGCGGGGGTATGGTGGGTCATTGATCCGGACAAAGCCCTGTGGATCACGGTTTCCGTGCTGGTAGTCACTTGCCCCTGCGCGTTGTCGCTGGCCACCCCGATTGCCCTGACCATCGCCAGCGGCACCATGGCGCGCGCCGGTTTGCTGGTGACACGCAGTCACGCCATCGAGACCCTGGCGCGGGCGACGCACTTCGTTTTTGACAAAACGGGAACGCTGACCACCGGCCAGATGAAATTGCTCGATGTCTTGCCTCTGGGCGAACTCGACCCGGTGTCCTGCCTGATCATTGCCGCCGGCATCGAACAGGCGTCCGAACATCCGATCGGGGCGGCACTGCGTCAGGCGGCGGTTGGCCATGCTCTGCCCGCACTGAGTGAAATTAAAAATCAGCCGGGCAGCGGGATGAGTGCCGTTCTTGAGGGCAGAAGCGTCCGCGTCGGGCGCCTGGACTTTGTGGCGGCCCTGCACGCCCATCCCTTGCCGGAGTCGGCGCGCGCTTTCGCCGCGAGCAGCGATACCGTGATCGCCCTCGGTGATGCGTCCGGCTGGCTGGCGCTGTTTCGCTTTGCTGACGAAATCCGGCCTCAGGCCGCGGCGATGGTCGCCGCCTTGCGTGCCGACGGTCGGCACGTCGTGCTGCTGACGGGTGACGCCGAACCGGTCGCCGCCAAGGTGGCGCAGGTTTTGGGCATCAGCGATGTGCAAGCCGGCGTTACGCCGCAGGGCAAGCACGATTTTGTCAGCCGTCTGCAGGCCGGCGGGGCCGTCGTGGCGATGGTCGGCGATGGCATCAATGACGCCCCCGTACTGGCCCAGGCGCAGGTGTCAATTGCCATGGGCGGGGGCTCGCATCTGGCGCGCACGCAGGCCGACCTGGTCCTGCTGTCGGAGAACCTCGATCACCTGTGCCGGGGTTTCCTTGTTGCGCGCCGTTCCCTGCGCGTAATCCGGCAAAATCTGCTGTGGTCCTTTGTCTATAATCTTGTTGCGTTGCCCTTGGCCATGACTGGCTGGGTCACGCCGTGGATCGCCGGCATCGGCATGTCCGGAAGTTCGCTTCTGGTCGTGCTGAACTCACTGCGGCTGCAGAAATTCGAGGAGAACTGATTCCTGATGGAAATACTTTACCTGCTGATCCCGCTCTCCGTGGTGCTGGTTTTCCTGATCGGAATCGCCTTCTGGTGGTCGCTGCGCAACGGCCAGTTCGAAGACATGGAAGGACCGGGTTACCGGGTCCTTATGGACGATGACCGGGCGCAAAAAAAACCTGAGCAGAGGGCTGTCGATGACGGGCAGGGACCAGCGGCCAACGAGTAAACACTGACCGCAGTGCGTGCTTGGCGCTGTGGGTCGGGCTTCAGCCCGACAGGCAAGTGACTCCGGATTCGGAATAAAAAAAGCCTGCCGGGATCCGGCAGGCTTTTTGATGTAAGAATCTGATGATCAGAAGCGGTAGCCGACCCCAATGCCGTAAAGCATCGGATCGAGATTGACCTTGCCGACTTTTGCTCCGGTACCCGTCAATGTTACGTCGGTATTCATCTGGATATACTTCACATCGACATTGAGTGACCAGTTCCTGGTGAGGGCGTAATCAAGTCCGACTTGAGCGGCCAGTCCGAAGCTGTCTTTGTCGACGCGCGCCGCACCGTTAAGAATGTTGCTGCGCTTTGAGAAAATGGTGTAATTCACGCCGGCTCCAACGTAGGGCTTGAATGCGCCCAGGTCGGTGAAGT
>CAIVZW010000407.1 GCA_903910495.1 uncultured beta proteobacterium | reverse complement strand
GATCAGCGGGGAACGCAGTTCAGCCAGCCGGTGCAGGCTGTCGCGCAGGCTTGAAAGGTCACGCGGACGGGCGCTGAAAAGGGCAATGCGGCCGGCGATGCGCTCAATGTCGGCAAAGCCGCGTAACGCCTGGCGCAACTCGCGCATACTGCGACCTTCATCATCGAGCAGCGTGGCGACGGCGGCATGCCGTGCGGCCGGGGTGGTCGTGGCGCGTAACGGGTGGTGCAGGGCGTGGCGCAGCGCACGCGAGCCCATCGAGGTAATGCAGGTGTCGAGCAAACTGCACAGCGTCGGTGCCGGCTGGCCGCGCAGGGTCTCGGTGAGTTCGAGGTTGCGGCGCGTGGCCGTGTCCAGACCAAGAAAGTTGTTGTCGCGTTCGACGATCAGCGACTGCACGTGGGGCAGGGCGCGCGTCTGGGTGGCCTGCGCGTAACGCAACAGGGCGCCGGCAGCGGCTATTGCCGGGCGCAAGCCGTCAGCACCAAAACCGGAAAGCGAGGCCGTCCTGAAGTGAGTGCAAAGTTCCCGTGTCGCCGCTTCGTTATCGAAATGCCAGTCGGGCTGGCGGGTGAGTGCCGCCTCGGGAGAGAAGGGCAGTTCGAGACTTTCCGCGGCGATTATTTCGGCCGGGCGGATGCGTTCGATGGTGGCCGCGAGTTTCTCCGGCGCGACTTCACAAACACGGAACTCGCCACTGGCCAGATTGAGCCAGGCCAGTCCGGAATATTGGCGGGACATTGAAACAGCCATCAGCAACACGTTGTGCTTTTCATCGAGCAGTGCCGCGTCGGTCAGCGTGCCGGGTGTGACGATGCGGCTGACGGCGCGTTCAACCGGCCCCTTGCTGGTGGCCGGGTCGCCAATCTGTTCGCAGATCACGACCGATTCGCCAAGCTTGACGAGGCGGGCAAGATACGGCTCAAGCGAATGGTAGGGCACGCCAGCCATCTTGATCGGGCTGCCGGCACTCTGGCCACGCGTGGTCAGCGTGATGTCGAGCAGGCGCGCCGCTTTCTCGGCATCGTCAAAAAACAGTTCGTAAAAATCGCCCATCCGGTAAAACAGCAGGATGCCCGGATGCAGTGCTTTTAGGCCAAGGTATTGCTGCATCATCGGCGTATGCGAAGATAAGTCTTCTTTACTCATCAATATCAATCAGTTGTTTTGTTCGGCCCATCGGCGATTGTCTCTTCGTAACGTTCGAGTAGCGCCACGAGGTCGTCAACGACATAACCGGGCCAGCATGGGCTTGAAGTGACTCAAGGCGGCTGCTTTCGTCCTCCATATGCGTCCATTGGACAAGGGTGATCGCTATTGCCATGCGCGGCTCGCCTGGGCATCAACCGATGGCGAGCTTGACCGGCTTGCCGACGCGGCTGAGCATTTCAACCAATGTATCAATGGTGAACTTGGCCGTCTTCTTGTTGACCACGTCGGATACGCGCGGACGCGAGACCATCAGGATCTCGGCCGCTTCGGCCTGCTTCAGGTGATGCTCGGCAATCCAGGTGGACAGCTCGTCCATCAACTGCTGCTTCAACAACCGAGTGTCGTTGATCTGCTTGCGAGAGGCAGCTTGCAAACGCCTGGCTTCAGCAGGCGCGAAGCCAAGCTCCAGGAAGAGGTTCGCGCCCGGCTTCGTCACATGGCGGATTTCAGTATCGATCTTCATTTCTGTACCTTTCTCGCGTTGACTACGGCGCGATAGCGTGTCTCGGCAATGCATTTGTCCTGCTTGCTGGTCGCCTGCGTCTTCTTCTGGAAGCAGTGCAGGACATACACGGCTTCCTCAAACTTGGTGACGTACATTACTCGAAAGATGCCGCTGGTTTCCCGAATGCGGATTTCCTTGGTACCGGCCCCGACATCATCGAATGACTTCCAGTTGTCTGGTTCCAGCCCAACTTGGACCTTGCCCAACTGGAAACCAGCCGTGCGACGTGGCTCATCCGGGAATGCCAACAAATCGTCGTAGGAGGAACCTACTCAGCGAATCTCTTTCTCGTCATTCATTATGCCGCCATGTATAAAATTTTATACAGATCAAGAACACAAGTCAAATTTCATGTGGGGCTCAAGTCGGACGGGTGCTCCTGCGAGTGAAGCGGTTACGCAGTCCATCAGGCACCTTCATGATCGAGAGCGGTGTCGCGTGGTCTCACAAAATTACGCTTGCACACGACTAAAAGTGTACCAGTCAGAGGTGGCACCGAGAAATGGAGTTGAACGTATTATCGTTATTTTCAGCCATTTCGCCGCTGGCGATCAGATAGCCAAAAGCGAGCCCGAGCATATCTGCGACGCCACCCATGGTGAGATTCATCTGCCGGTAGGTGTCGTTCAGCTCCCTGAGGAAGGTGAGGTAATCATCACCGTTGGCAATATAGTATTCAAGCGTCCGGCCATCCTGTTTCAGCCGGGAGAGCCCGATCGATCCCGCGCGATGCAGGGTGGTCGTGTCATCAACGGTCTGCATCAGTCTCGACAGCATGGCGAATGAAGCATCACTCAACTCTCTGTTCTGTTTGACTGCTGTCCGGTAAGCAGGAAGCGCCTCTTCAAAAAGCGAGGGGAAACCCTTGATGGCTTCATGGACGATTCCACCTGAATTGTATTTCTTCCTCGCCTGCTGGCCGTTTGTCGATTTGTCCTCGCCGCCTTTAAAGAAACCATCGGCCAGAGCAGACAGAGTCATGCGGATGGAAGCCTCATCCGGCGAAGTGGCCTTCCAGCGCGCAATCAGCAACATGCCGCTGAGAAAAATGAATCCCTTGTGGGTATTGGTTCCCAGCTTCTCATGCAGCAACTGTTCGGCCTTGATGCCCAGATTTCTCTGGCAGTCGAAGGGTTCATCCCTGGCCAGCGAGCTGACAATCTCATCCAGATAATCCGAAACATGGCGGATGGATTGTTCCATGATGGGAATGGAGAGATCAGGGTGAGAACCTGAATCTGCCAAATCGACAAGCCCCGGCTTCGGCGTCAGATGGAGTTCCATGGTAGCCCCCTTGACCAGGGCGGTGGCCAGGCTCTCAAGCTCTGAAATACGCAAGCAGTTCATGTGTTCTTGAAATGACGTCGTCGAGAGAATGCCGTTTGACCCGAATGCATTCAACTGCCGGTTCGTGGCATACAAGGCAGGGGCGCGCGGCATGGCAAAGACTTGCCCGGTCAATCTGGATGCCCGCGGCGGAATAGACGTCCAGATCGACCAGACGAGCCGCCGGATGGCTGGTTTCAAGGATGATGCAACGCTTTTTCAGCGCCACCGGATCAAAATCAAGCGCCATGATCGCGTAGGGTCCGAGCATGTCTGAACCCTTTTCCAGAATCGATAGCCCGGAAAAAGTTTTCGATAACTCGTCAAGCATCAGGATGAAAAGCGCCTCCGAACCCGGAGGCGCTTTGTCGAAGCCTGGAATATTGAGCGACAGGAAAACAGTCGCGGAATGCCCTGTGCTCAGCGCCTGAGCAAGGGCATCCTGCCTTCTGTCCCTGGCTTCCAGGAAGAG
>CAIVZW010000406.1 GCA_903910495.1 uncultured beta proteobacterium | reverse complement strand
TGACTGAGGAAATGCTGAAGTATTCACCCCCAGGAGGAAATAAGCCCTAAGCCCCGTTGCCTTCCGGGCATCGAAGGGCCGTTCATGGTTCGACAGGCTCACCACGAACGGATTTTGGCAAATGAATAATCTGGGTTGAACTATCAGCTCGCGGCGAAGAACTCGCGTACGCGATCCATCCACGATTTGGCGCGTGGATTATGACGGCCATCGTCGGCTCGGCTGGATTCTTCAAGTTCGCGCAGCAGTTCTTTCTGGCGTTCCGTGAGATGAACGGGGGTTTCGACCACGACATGGCAGAGCAGGTCGCCATGGGTGTGGCTGCGTACGCCTTTGATGCCCTTGCCGCGCAGGCGGAAGGTCTTGCCTGATTGTGTTTCGGCCGGGATCTTGATCTTGGCTACGGTATCCAGGGTTGGAATCTCGATCTCACCACCCAGTGCCGCCGTGGTAAAACTGATCGGCATTTCGCAATGCAGGTCGTTCTGTTCGCGCTGGAAGACGGCGTGCGCCTTGAGGTGAATCTGTACGTAAAGGTCGCCGGACGGGCCGCCGTTGACGCCATGCTCGCCTTCACCGGAAAGCCGGATACGATCGCCTTCATCGACCCCGGCCGGGATTTTGACGGCCAGCGTCTTGTGCTGCTTGGTGCGGCCGGCGCCGTGGCATGAGCCGCACGGGTCGGCGACAAAGCGTCCGGTGCCGTGGCACTTGGGGCAGGTTTGCTGGATCGAGAAGAAACCTTGCTGCAGCCGTACCTGGCCGCTGCCCTGGCAGGTCGGACAGGTTTTTGGCTGGGTGCCGGCTTTTGCGCCAGTACCCTTGCACGGTTCGCAGACCTCCATGGTGGGAATGCGGATCTTGGTTTCGGTACCGAAAGCCGCCTGTTCCAGCGAGACCTCGATGTTGTAGCGCAGGTCGGCGCCACGATAGATGTTGGAACGTCCGCCGCGTGCGCCGCCGCCACCGAAAATTTCGTCAAAGATGCCGCCAAAGGCGTCGGAGAAACCTCCCGCCGCGCCGCCGAAGCCCCCACCCATTCCCGCCTGCGGGTCAATGCCGGCATGCCCGTACTGATCGTAAGCCGCGCGCTTCTGGCCGTCCGAGAGGATTTCGTAGGCTTCCTTGGCTTCCTTGAAATGTTCTTCGGATTTTGGGTTGTCCGGATTGCGGTCCGGATGGTGCTTCATGGCCAGCTTGCGGTAGGCCTTCTTGATGTCTTCCTCGGAAGCGTCGCGGTTGACGCCGAGGATGTCGTAAAAATCACGTTTTGCCATGAGTCCTGGGCACCGAAAGAGGTGAAGCGAAAAGGCGAGGCGCGATTATACGCCCCTCGCCAAGTTGTAACTGATGCTTACTTCTTGTCCTTCACTTCGGTGTATTCCGCATCAACGACATCGCCTTCAGCTTTCTTGGCTTCACCCGCAGTACCGGCCCCTGCAGCGTCACCCGTAGCACCCGCTGCGCCTTCAGCCGCAGCGGTCTCGGCCTGTTGCTTGGCATATACCTTCTCACCCAGCTTTTGCGCGGCCGTACCCAGCGCTTCGTTCTTGGCCTTTATGGTTCCCAGATCGCTGCCGCGGATGGCTTCTTCGGCCTCTTTCATGGCGCTTTCAATCGCGGTTTTCTCTTCGTCGGAGAGTTCCTTGCCATGCTCGGCGAGGGATTTCTTGACGGTATGGATCATCCCGTCGCACTGGTTGCGGGCTTCGGCCAGTTCGTGCGCTTTCTTGTCTTCTTCAGCGTGCAATTCGGCGTCCTGCACCATGCGCTGGACTTCTTCCTCGGACAGGCCGCTCGAGGCCTGGATCTTGATCTTGTTTTCCTTGCCGGTAGCCTTGTCCTTGGCCGAGACGTGCAGAATGCCGTTGGCGTCGATGTCAAAGGTGACCTCGATCTGCGGCATGCCGCGCGGTGCCGGCGGGATGTCGGAGAGGTTGAACTGGCCCAGGCTCTTGTTGCCGGCGGCCATTTCGCGCTCGCCCTGCAGGACATGGATGGTCACTGCGTTCTGGTTGTCGTCGGCGGTTGAAAAGACCTGACCGGCCTTGGTCGGGATCGTCGTGTTCTTCTTGATCAGCTTGGTCATCACGCCACCCAGCGTTTCAATGCCAAGCGACAACGGGGTGACGTCGAGCAACAACACGTCCTTGACTTCGCCTTGCAGCACGCCGCCCTGAATGGCGGCGCCAACGGCAACAGCTTCATCCGGGTTGACGTCACGGCGCGGTTCCTGACCAAAGAATTCCTTCACCCTGTCCTGAACCTTCGGCATGCGGCTTTGACCGCCGACCAGAATCACATCGTTGATGTCGGTCAGCTTGCAGCCGGCATCCTTCATCGCGATGCGGCAGGGTTCGATAGTGCGTTCGATCAGTTCATCGACCAGCGACTCGAATTTGGCGCGGGTAATCTTGATCGCCAGGTGTTTCGGTCCGGAGGCATCGGCGGTGATGTAGGGCAGGTTGATTTCAGTCTGCTGGCCGGACGACAGTTCAACCTTGGCTTTTTCGGCGGCGTCCTTGAGGCGTTGCAGAGCCAGAACATCGTTCTTCAGGTTGACGCCGGACTCCTTCTTGAATTCGTCGATAACGTAGTCGATCAGGCGCTGATCGAAGTCTTCGCCGCCGAGGAAGGTATCGCCGTTGGTGGACAGCACTTCGAACTGGTGTTCGCCGTCGATTTCGGCGATTTCGATGATCGAGATGTCAAAGGTACCGCCGCCAAGGTCATAGACGGCAATTTTCTTGTCGCCCTGCTTTTTGTCCATGCCGAAGGCAAGCGCAGCCGCCGTCGGCTCGTTGATGATGCGCTTGACTTCCAGACCGGCGATGCGTCCTGCGTCCTTGGTGGCCTGGCGCTGGCTATCGTTGAAGTAGGCGGGAACGGTAATGACCGCTTCGGTCACTTCCTCGCCGAGGTAATCCTCAGCGGTCTTCTTCATCTTGCGCAGTACTTCGGCAGAAACCTGCTGCGGCGCGATCTTGTTGCCGCGCACTTCGACCCAGGCGTCGCCGTTGTCGGCCTTGAGAATCTTGAAGGGCATCAGGCCGATGTCCTTCTGCACTTCCTTCTCGTCAAAACGGCGCCCGATCAGACGTTTGACGGCGTACAGGGTATTTTTGGCATTGGTGACGGCCTGACGCTTGGCCGGTGCGCCACAGAGAATTTCGCCGTCTTCGGCATAAGCGACGATCGACGGCGTGGTGCGCGCACCTTCGGAGTTTTCGATGACCTTCGGCTTGCCGCCTTCCATGACGGAAACGCAGGAGTTGGTGGTGCCGAGGTCGATGCCAATAATCTTACCCATGTCAATGTCCTTTAATTAAATTCGTGAATAGCGGAATGTTCAGATTCGTCGGGATGAGCCCTAAGTGGGGCTGGTCGGGCTCATTTCAAGTCTTGGCCCTGGCCACGATGACAAGAGCCGGGCGCAGCACGCGATCGGCAATCAGATAGCCCTTTTGCAGAACGGTGACGACGGTATTGGGTTCCTGCTCGGCTTCCACCATACTGATGGCCTGATGAAAATGCGGATCGAACTTCTCGCCTAAAGGATTAACTTCGCTCAGATTCGATTTTTCGAAGGCGGCAACCAGTTGCCTGAGGGTCAACTCGCTACCGGCCATCATGCTTTCAACGCTCGGCGCATCGGCAGCCAGTGCTGCTTCAAGACTGTCCTTGACGGCCAGCAATTCACCGGCAAAACGTTCAACAGCAAACTTGGCGGCCCTGGCGATGTCCTCCTGGGCACGGCGGCGGACGTTTTCGGTTTCAGCCTTGGCGCGCAACCAGGCGTCATGATGTTCTTCAGCCCTGAGTTCGGCCTGACGGATCATCTCTTCAAGACTGGGCGTGCATTCGACAGTGGTTTCGGTATTTTCTGCCGTTTCTTCAACAGTTGCTTCGGACTTTGCTAGCTTGTCTTGCTCTTGCATAATAAGTGTTCTCCCGGAAAACTTTGCATAGATTGGGGGTGGATGAATCGATTTCAAGCACTATTTCCTGTTTTTTTGGCACATTTGAAATAATTTCGATCTTCAACGCGGTTCTGCTGCTACGATTTCAATTTTTGGGAAGCACGAGTTAATAACGGTATTGCCATGGCAGAAAAAATCGGCAAATACGAAATCATTCGCACTCTGGGCAAAGGCGCGACGGCGGTCGTCTATCTGGCCCTGGATCCGGATCTGAATCGTGAAGTCGCAGTCAAGCTGATTCTGTTTGGCGAGGATAACGCGGCCATGTCTCGGCGGCTGCGCAAACTTTTTCAGACCGAGGGTTCGATCGGCCGGCGTCTGGATCACCCCAATATCGTTAAACTGTACGATGC
>CAIVZW010000405.1 GCA_903910495.1 uncultured beta proteobacterium | reverse complement strand
CTTGTCGGCGAAAGAGAAAAAGCAGCTCTCCGCCGAGGAGAAGGAGTTCAAGTCTAAGCGCAAGCTCGTGCAGGAGAAGCTCATCAAGTTCGCGACACGCATTCCTGCGTTCATGTATCTGACCGATTTCCGGGAGAACACTCTGCAAGACGTGATCACCAAGATCGAGCCAGCCTTGTTCGAGACTGTGACTGGTCTTACGGTAAAGGATTTCCACCTGCTTGTGCGGCTCAAGGTGTTCAACACCGAGCAGATGAATCAGGCCGTCTTCGCATTCCGCCGTTATGAAGATGCCTCGCTCCGTTACACCGGCATCGATAGCCATCCGGGATTGACGCATTACGGACTTTACGACACCGTAGTGTCGAGGGAGTGAAAGGACGAAGATCTCGCGTGAGCAGTCATGCACTGGGTCCGGTCATTGGTCGGACTGGACTGCGCAACCGCTAAGCAGGGCCATGTCGGCTGATGACGATTTTGACGTGTTCTGGTCGCCGCCGGCTTCCCAGATGGCTCCCGGGTCATCATTGCATAGAATCGCCTAGAAATGGCCCTGGACGGCTCGTCGGCAGGGGATGCCAGGTTCGTCGCCCGTGGCCCGGGGTCCAGAAAACGACAAGGCCGGCAGCGGCCGGGGAGGCGCCTGCCATTCCCCAAACCGTCTGCCGGCGATTGGCCCGATGCTATCGATGGAATCCTTGCCGCCTGGGTTTTGGTTTCTTGGCGCCAATGCAGGTGCGCTGCTTGGCATTATCGGCGGCCCGGCTGATTGCCTCGGCCTGCAGTTCGGCGACCCTCTTGTTGAGGTTTTCCAGAACATTCTTGACAGCCAGTTCGTGCAACTCGTTTCTGATCTCCTTCCAAGTTCTGGGGACACCCAATCTCGCCAGCAAAAATGCCATTCTGTTGATCTTAGAAAGCAGATGATTGAGCTGGACAGGGTAGGGAATCTGCATTTCCGTAAGCTCGGCATGTGTGTCGGCGACGTTTTCCATCCTTCTTATGGCGGCATGCTGCCCTAGCTCCGCCAGGGTTGCATTGTAGTCAAGGACCTGCAGGCTGCCGTTGACCTCGACCCGAACGAGCTTTTGCAAGACCTCCCCGGTCACCAGATCGCGGTAGCACAATTCATAGATCTTGCCCGGATCGACCTGATAGTGGATTAAGCATGGACGTCCGCTTTGTCCTTCTGTATCGTCGAGGGTTCCATCGATGAAATTCCGCTTGACGCCCTGTTCGTTGCTGGCATCCTGTTGCAGCTCGGCGCACCAGGGCTTTTTCATGTAGACTGGTAGCTGGATAATCATTTTATCTTTCCTTATGGATTTGTCTAACTTTTTCTTGCTGATGAACTCTCTATCGTGCAGGCGTTTTCGGTGCCGGTTGCTCGAACTCTGCCATGGCGGCATTGTAGTCAAGATCCTGCAGCCTGTCGCCAGCCCCGACCCGGACACACTTGCGCACGATCTTCCGGGTCGCCTGGTCGCGGTACTTCAACTCGTAGATCTTGCCAGGCTCGACAACGTAGTGAATCATGGCTGGCTGGCCGCTTTCCGGGTCGGCGTCGCGGAAGAAACCTTTGGCGAACTTCCGCCCGACGCCAAACTTGCGGCTGGTGTCCTTCCCTAGCTCCGCGCACCAGGGAATCTTCGCTTCGTTGCAGGTCGGCAATTTGATGATGCTCATATCCTGTTCTCGCTTTCTTGTCGCCAGCCCGGAGGTTGCTTTGAAAGCAAAAGACGCGGGCCGGCAAAGGGAATAAGACTCCCCAGCTGGCCCGCGTCCTGCAGGTTTCCTGGATGTGGTGAGATTTTGAAACGCACTTGCTGGAACCTGTTCCGCAAGTCTTTTTTGAGGCTCATGGTGTTTCTGCTTCCAGCAGATCACCCGTAGATCCAT
>CAIVZW010000404.1 GCA_903910495.1 uncultured beta proteobacterium | reverse complement strand
ACCGCCATCTCATCTCCCCAACTGGCTGGAATAACTGAAAAACTGCGAAATACGACCGACGGCGAGGACCTTTGCACCAGGCCGGGCCGGAACACAGACGTGCGAGTATACCGCACTCGATTTCAGTCGTGTCCTGGGAAATGTTTAGTCGGCCTTAAACAATCAGACTGACTGTTCTTTCAGCCTCTTTGGGTATCCGGATTATCCAGTTGACGGGCAAGATTTTGGTTATGCGTTGTGTTGAGGCAAGTACCCGATACGCTTGGCGCGATCGTCAGGATCTCGTCAGATCGGCAACCGAACCGCGTCTAACGAGAAGCGGCGAGTAGATGTATTTCTCCACCTTCTGTTGTGGATTTTTCAGGCGCTGGACAATGCGTCCAACCATTTTCCTGGCCATTTCATTGATCGGTGAGCGGACCGACGATATCGCCGGCGGAATAAAAGCGGCAATCGGCAGGTCGTCCATGCCAACTACCGATATATCGTCGGGCACGCGCAGACCGATACTCTGGAAGCCGAGAATAAGGCCGGTCGCGAGCATGTCGTTCAATGCCACGACACCGGTCGGGCGAAGCGTTCGCGCGGCGATCTGTTCTGCAATGTTTCGCCCGAGTTGCAGCATCTCGTCATCGCCATAGCTCGTCGAAGCCTGGCCTTCGATGATGTCTGCCGTGGCGGAAAGCCCGGCCTTAGCCGCAGTCGCGCGAAAACCTTCAATCTTGTCCTGCCGGCTCACGCTCTTGCCGGAAGCCGTCGCAAAGGCCAGACGCTTATGCCCGTTTTCGATCAGGTGATTGACGGCAAGGCTGATTGCTTCGCGGTGGTCGATCGATACGTAGTCGACGTTGAGCGTGCTGCCCGGAACCGGACATTGATCGTGACATACGGCGACCAGGCCGCGTTTGATCGCGTCCCGGAAATGATTCTGTTGCAGCAAAGGGGAGACGATAATTACCCCGCGTATACCGTGCGACCAGAGGTCGCCGAGGAAACTCATTTCCTTCTGCGGGTCGCGGTCGGTGTTGCCGACCAGGATACGGAAACCGAATTCGCTCTGCGCGACAATCTCGACCGAACGCGCAAGCAGCCCCCAGGTCGGCGTGGCGACCGAAGGGACAAGCAAGCCAATCAGCGGCGTATGCCCGGTCTTCAGGAAGCGGGCGGCGCGGTTCGGCTGATAGCCGAGTGCCGCAATCGACTCCTGAACGCGTTGCAAAATGTCCGCGCCGACCGTTCCCGTTCTGCCGTTGACCACATTCGAGACAGTACTGACGCAAACACCGGCGCGTTCAGCGACATCACGTAATCTGATCATGGATTCACATTCTACCAAGCAAAAGACCACGGTGAGCCGGCAGCCGCAGCAGCCAACCCACCGGAGACCATCACTACTTGATCTGCTCTATGCGTGCAATATAGTCTTTCCAGTTCGGGAAATCCTGCAGCATCTTGGCATTCACTGCGTCGCGGAAGGCCTTGTTGTTCAGCCCGTTGCTCTCGTCGATGAATTTCACGCCCTTGGCTTCGATCTGTGCGCGCGCCGCTTTCTCATCGCCAGTGGCCCATGACAGGCTGCGGTTGGCCATTTCGACCATCGCCCCGTCGAAGATCGCCCGGTTCTTTTCAGACAGCGATTGCCAGACCTTTTCATTGACGAAGGTCGAAAGCACCGATTGCATGTGGCCGGTCATGATCACATGCGTTTGCACTTCGTAGAACTTCAAGGCCAGGATGTTTGTGAGCGGATTTTCCTGACCGCTGACCATGCCCGAAAGCAGCGCGGTATAGAGCTCGGCAATTTCGACCGGCGTCGGGATCGCACCCATGCCCTGGATCATGGTCTGCCACAGTTGCAGCGGAACCGCACGAATCTTCTTGCCCTTGAGGTCAGCCGGTGAATAGACCGGGAAGTTCGTCGACATCTGGCGGGCACCACGGTAGAAGGTCCCGAGCACGCGCATACTGGCGGTCTTGACCAGCTTCTCATTCAGTTCGCGCAGCACCGGTGAGGTCTTGGGCGAAGTCGCGAGAACGGCATGCACGCCGTCGCGATAAATGTAGGGCGCGTTGAACACCGACATGTCAGGCAGGAATTTGCCGAGCGAGGCGAAGTCATGGTGGCCCATGCCGATGGCGCCCATCTTGACGCCGTCGACCATTTCGGCAACGCCGCCGAGCTGTGAGTTCGGGAAGAGTTGCAGCGTCACCTCGCCTTGCGTTTTCTCCTTGATCAGATCGGCGAGTTCTGCGGCATAGCGGGTCTGCGATTCGTTGGCCATGCCAACGTGCGCGTACTTGATGACGACAGGCTTGGTTTGCGCGTACGCAGTGGAGCCAAATGCGACGCACAGGCAGAGAAACGACATCAGTTTTTTCATGACACCTCCAAAGACGTTAATGAAGCGGGTTCATCGTGCACAGCGAGCAACCGGAAAAAGGCTCTGTGCGCGGCCTTTCTCCCGAGACAAAAGCTTACAGATCGCGCATCGCGTCCCAGTCGGTAAAGTCCGCGTCGCTCATCTCGGCCATGGTGATGGCGCTGAAGGTGAACACCTTGCAGCCCTCCTCGAGATGGCCGCCGAAGGCGATCCGCGTATCGCTCAGCGTGATGTGCGCGTGCACGCGGCCGTCAATGATGAGGCCGTTGAGGCTGAGGATGTCGCAAGCCTGTTCGCCCTTCAGGAAGGCGTCGTGCGGCGGCGTCACAATCTTGTCGACGACGTGAAAATGATAGCTCGTCACCGAACCGAAGGCCGAGAGGATGACGGCGTTCTTGATGCCGTATTCGGCAACGGCCTTGCGCAGCGACAGGAGAATATCTTCGCCGGTGTTGAGCCGGACGAAGAACATGTTCTGGGTGGTGTTGTAACGGAAGCCTTTCATGGGATATTCCTTCGCGTAGGGTTGTTTTTACTTGACCAGCAGGTTGGGAATCCACAGAACGATCTGTGGAACGTAGGTGATCAGCAGCAGCGTCGCGCCGAGCGGGATGTAATAGGGAATGACCTCGCGCACGACTTCCTTGATCGGCACACCACCGACCTTGCTGACCATGAACAGCGACAGGCCCATCGGCGGCGTGATCAGACCGCACATGATGTTGAAGACAAAGATCAGTCCGAGGTGGACCGGGTCAATGCCGGCCTGGACCAGAGGCGGAATAATGATCGGAACGAAGAGCAGGATCGCCGTCGTGCTGTCGAGAAACATGCCGACAACGAACAGCATCAGGTTGAGCAGCAGGAGCAGGATCCAGGGCTCCTTGCTGATCGACATGAACCACACCGAGAAGATCTGGGGAATCTGCTCGGCTGCGAGGATCCAGCCAAAGATCGCCGCGGCAGCGACGATGATCAGCACGCAACAGGTCGATTTGATCGTTTCGTAAAGTGCCACTGGCAGCGACTTCCAGGTCAGGTCGTGATAGACAAAATGGCTGATCACGAGCACGTAGCCGACGGTCAACGCCGAGGCCTCGGTCGGCGTGAAGATACCGGTCAGCATGCCGGCGACCAGCAGCACCGGGGTCAGCAACGCCGGCAGGGCCGGCATCAGGGCACTGATCATTTCCTGGCGCGTTGGCCAGCGTTCGGCGCGCGGGAAATTGCGTATTTTCGCCAGTACAGCGGTCAAGATCATCATTGCAACGACGGCGACCAGGGCCGGCCCGATGCCTCCGACGAGCAGATTGACGATCGACACGCCGGCGACCGAACCGTAAATGACCAGCGGAATGCTCGGCGGGAAGATCGGACCGACCGTCGCTGAGGCGACGGTCACCGCGGCCGAATAGGGCACGGTGAAGCCCTTCTCCTTCATCGCCTTGATTTCGATTTGCCCGAGCCCGCCGACGTCGGCCAAAGCCGCACCTGACATCCCCGAGAACACCAGGCTGGCGAATATATTGACTTGCGCGAGTCCGCCAGGAAGCCGTCCGGTCAGCACATCGGCAAAGTGAAATATGCGCGTCGTTATGCCGGAACTATTCATCAGGTTACCGACCAGGATGAACAGCGGCACCGCGCAGAGCGTGTAGGAATCGAGAGAGTACTGCATGCGCTGGGCCATCAGGTCGAGCGGCAGGCCCATAGTCACAATGTAAAAGATGCTCGGGATCAGGATCGCCGTGACAACCGGGAACCCCACCAGGAACAACACGAGAAACATGATCAAAATCGCGGAACCCATAGCCTCACTCCACGCCAATGCTGGGTTTGGGAACAATTCTCTTGGTGAGAATCAGGATGTAGCCGACCATCAGCATCAGGAAGCCAAGGAAGTTGGGCAGGAAGAAAATCCAGAAGGGGATCTGCAAAGTCGCCGTCGTGTTGTTCGCGTTTTCAAGAATCACCGAGAGCGACGACCAGGACACGATCGCGAAAACGACGATCGAAGAAACGTCACTCAGGAACTTCAAGCCGGTGCGCAGCGGGCGAGGAAGCATGTCCCGCAGCTCGGTCATCTCGATGTGCCCCCCCTCGCGCAGCGTGAAGGCCAGCGGAAAGAGAACGATCCAGATCATCATGTAACGGACAAATTCCTCGGCGCCGACCAGCGGGAAATTGAAGAGCTCGCGCATCAGCACCTGCGCGATGACAGTAAAAAGCATGACAGAAAGGCAAAGGATACTGATGTCCTTGTCCAGCCTGAAGATCAGTTTCATTGATTCCCCGCCCTCTTTATATAGTTCGACTTGGCCCCGGTCACGTAGGCAAGACTCAGGTATCTTGCGCGCTTCTGTTGCGGGCCGCTAAGTTGTTCATGTAACGTTGCATGGCATCATGAAACGTTACATAAACGAAAACAAGAAGTCAAGGCAAAAGAGAACGCCGACTCCAACGCTGAAGGGAAACCCATTACGATGAACTTAAAACAGGCCGCCTGAACCGTCCGCCAGACGCGGGGTTGATTTCTGTAGATTTACTCATCTGCGACTCGTAAAAAAGAATGCAGAGCCGTATGGCGTGGCGTGGGGAGGTCAATTCCAATTTAACCTAAAAACCGCAGTTGCAAGATTACGGACCCTTCGATGCCCCGAAGGCAACGGGGCCTTGGGCTCAAATCCCCTTGGGGGACATGCCCGCTGTGCGGGCTGCTCAGGGCGAACGGGTGTTTCACCCTTCGGGTGATAGCTTAAAAAACCGTTCGTGGTGTGCCCTGAGGGTTAGCGAAGCTCACCCGAAGAAATGCCCTCGGGGTGAGCCTGTCGAACCATGAGCGGGTTTTTACCTGTTCAACTGAGTTTTTTAGGTT
>CAIVZW010000403.1 GCA_903910495.1 uncultured beta proteobacterium | reverse complement strand
GACGGTACGACTTCACTCGAAGTCTCGGTGTTCAACGAAATTTTTGAAGCCGAGCGCGCCAAGATCAAGGATGACGAGGTGCTGATCATCGAGGGCAAGGTGCAGCGCGATGACTTTGCCGGCGAAGGCAAGGTGCGTGTTATCGCCGAGCGACTGCTGACGCTGGCCGAGGCGCGCGGCCGTTTTGCCCGGCATCTGCGCCTGTCTCTCAACGGACAGGCGAGCGGGACGAATGCGCAGGCTGCCGTGCAGCGATTGCATGCCCTGCTGGCGCCCTATACTCCCGGCAACTGCCCGGTGCGCCTGGCCTACCGCAATGCCGACGCCGTCTGTGAATTGACGCTTGGCGACAGCAACCGGGTACGACTTGAGGACGATCTTCTGACAGCGCTCGGCGACTGGTTGAGCACTGACAATGTCAGCATCGATTACAGTTGAACCCAGATTGTCCATTAGCGCTGTGGGTCGGGCTTCAGCCCGACAGGAATCGGAGACACGTCGGCCTGAAGGCCGACCCACAAGGGGTTCGCATCTTAATGGAAAATTTTGGTTGAATACTCTTTCACGGAAGGACATGCAGATGGCTTTGATTCCCTTGCGCCGGATTACCGGCCTCCTGCTGGCCGGGCTAGTGCTGGCGGCATGCGGCAGTCAGCTCAACATGGAGAATTACAACAAGCTCAAGGTCGGGCAGCCCTATGACGAGGTGAAGAAAATCCTTGGGGATCCCGTTCGTTGCGACGAAGCGCTGGGAATCCGGACCTGCCTCTGGGGTGAAGAGCAGCGCAACATCAGCGTCAATTTTGTGGCCGGTCAGGTGATGCTGCTGTCGGCCAAAAATATCAAATAGCGCATCAGGGCACTGCCCTCGGACCCAGGGCAGGGTTCGTCGGGAACTTACCTCAGAATGGCGGAAACGGCACCCAGGATGGCTCCTGCGACCAGCCCGCAGACCAGCAGTACGGCGGTATAGGGCAGCGCCTTTTCCTGCGGCGATTTCATCATCACCGGAATGCCGAGGAAGAGCAGGTAGATGGAATACAGCAAAGCCAGCAGCCCGAGTACCGAGAGTCCGGGAATGATCGAGAAGATACCGCCGACCATGCCCGCCGTGCTGCCGTAGGCCACCAGTTTCAGTGCACTCATCAGGTCTTTCTGCCCGCCGAAGGTCGGTGCCAGAGCGTCGGCGATGAGGGCCAGCACATAGACCATGGCCAGGGACAGGGCGTAGCTGACGACCATATTGACGAGGCCGTACACCAGCGGGACGCGCATCGACTGACCGAAGGCACTGACACCGATCAATGACATGCCGATGAAACCGGCAAAGGCGGGGATCAACGCGAGCGGCATGACGTACTGTTTGTAGAGTGTTGCGCAATCAGTCGACTCGCCGGCGATGACCGGCCAGGCCTGTTTCGGGGTAAGCAGGATTTCCTTGACGCGTTGGACGATATTCATGGCGAACCTTTCATCAACGTTAACAGGAACATCTGTACGAAACCTCTCTGAAGCAGCGCAAAAGCTTACTCCTGTTTCAGCTTATTGAGGTGAAAGCCTGGCGCAGACGATTGATTATCTTGGACGTGCATGTCGTTGAAGACTCCGGACAGAAAAAAGCCCCGACTGCATTGCCGCAGGCAGGGCTTTTCAAGGATTCGCCCGAAGCTATGCCCGGGCGGGAATGAAGGAGACGAGGCTTACAGTTCCTTGGAGTGAGCCGCCAGGTACTCGGCGACACCCGCCGTCGAAGCCTTCATGCCGGCCTTGCCCTTGTTCCAGCCGGCCGGGCAGACCTCGCCGTGCTCTTCGGTAAATTGCAGGGCATCGACCATGCGCAGCATTTCGTCGACGTTGCGGCCGAGCGGCAGGTCATTGACCACCTGGTGGCGCACGGTACCTTTCTTGTCGATCAGGAAGGAACCGCGGAAAGCCACGCCGGCAGCGCCGAATTCAACGTCGTAGGCGCGACAGATTTCGTGCTTGATGTCGGCAATCAGCGGGTACTGCACCTGGCCGATGCCGCCATTGTTGATCGGCGTATTCTTCCAGGCGAGGTGGGTAAATTGCGAGTCGATCGAGACGCCGATGACTTCGACGCCGCGTTGCTTGAATTCGGCCAGGCGGTGATCGAAAGCGATCAGTTCGGACGGGCAGACAAAGGTGAAGTCAAGCGGGTAGAAGAAGATCACGGCATACTTGCCTTGGGTCTCCTTGGACAGGGTGAATTCACGGATTTCATTGTTGCCCATGACGGCGGTGGCGGTGAAATCGGGGGCTTGCTTGCTGACGAGAACGGCCATGATTCTTCTCCTTGAGTTGCTTGTTATTGAAAAGTCTGGGAATAGAAAACGGATGATTACCGAATTCGGTGACCATTAGTCAGCATGTCTGCCCGGCAAGTTCCCGGCAAATCAAAAAGTCGGACGCTGCGTAAAACCGGTCAACGCTTCCTCGTTACAGGTGCCGGGTTCGTCGCTGCACAGGACGCGTTCGACGCGGGCCGAAGGCGGGCCCTGGTATGCCCATGTGGTGAGCGCTTGCACCGCCTCTGGCGTGCCGCAAATCAGGGCCTCGACACTGCCGTCGCGACGGTTGCGGACCCAGCCTTTGATTCCGGCCGCTTTCGCTTCTGCATGCAACGACCAGCGAAAACCAACGCCCTGAACGCGCCCGAAAATGGTGAGACGGCGGGTGAGAGTCGCCATGTCAGTCGAGTCAGGGTTTTGTCGCGCCGCCTTCGGGCGTCTTGGCCGGGGCGATGGCGGCGAGGATGCCCTGCATCAGTTGCAGCGGCGTGGGCGGGCAACCGGGAATCGAAACATCGACCGGGATGACGTTGGATATACGGCCGCAGGATGCATAGCTTTCGCCGAAGAGACCGCCGGTACAGCCGCAGTCACCCACTGCAACGACCAGTTTGGGCTCCGGCGTGGCGTCGTAGGCGCGCTTGAGCGCCACTTCCATGTTTTTGGCCACGGGGCCGGTGACCAGCAGCAGGTCGGCATGGCGCGGGCTGGCGGAAAACTTGATGCCGATGGCTTCAAGGTTGTAGTAGGGGTTGTTCAGGGCGTGGATTTCCAGTTCGCAGCCGTTGCACGATCCGGCATCGATATGGCGTATGACCAGAGCGCGGCCGAGTTGTCTGGTCACCGCGTCGGAAAGTCGCTGCGTGGTCGCGCGCAAGGCGTCGTCGACGGCTGGTGGCGGCTCGCTGACGATGCCAATGCGGAGTATCTGTCTGAGCATCGGGAACATGGTTAGTGGCTCTAAAGATCCTGTCCGGCGTAAGAGAGATTGAACGATTTGTTGATCAGCGGGAAATCGGGAACGATGTTGTCGATGGCTGCGTGCTCCAGTGCCGGCCAGTTCTGCCAGGACGGGTCGTGACAATGGCAGCGGCGTATCTTGCCGTCACTGCCGGTTTCCAGGGCCACCAGAACGTCACCGCGCCAGCCCTCGATCCAGCCAAAGCCACGCCGGTCGGCTTGGCTGCGCAGTTCGTTACGGATGCCTCCCGGCGGCATTTCGCTGACGATTTTGTGGATCAGGCGCAGCGATTCCTTGATTTCGGCAAAACGCACCAGCGCCCGCGCGGCGACATCGCCGTTGCGTTCGGTGGCGATCTTTGTCTCCAGTTGGTCATAGGGTTCGCCAGGGTGATTGCTGCGCAGATCCCACCACTGGGCGCTGGCCCGCCCGGCCAGACCGATCACGCCGAGACGTTTGGCCAGCTGGGGTGTCACACAACCGGTGGTGAGGAAGCGATCCTGCAGGCCGGCGTGTTCGTCATAGATATTTTTCAGGACACGAAGTTCGCGTTCGAGCGCATGGCACTGGGCGATAATCGCCTGCGCACCAGTGGCGTCGAGATCGACGGCGACGCCACCGGGGATGACACGATCCATCAGCAGCCTATGGCCGAACAGTTGGGCGTTGAGGCGAGCCCAGTCTTCCTTGAGGCGCATGAACTGCATCAGCCCGAAAGCCAGGGCCACGTCATTGCCGAGATAACCCAGATCGCCCAGGTGGTTGGCGATGCGTTCGCGTTCGAGCAGCAGCGCGCGCAACCAGAGTGCCCGCGCTGGCGGCAGCGTGCCGCTGATGGCTTCGGCGGCCTGACTGTAGGCCCAGGCGTAAGCGACCGTCGAATCGCCGGAAACGCGACCGGCCAGTCGGGCGCCTTCGGCGAGCCCCATGCCGACAAAGCGGCGCTCGATGCCCTTGTGCTTCCAGCCGAGACGTTCCTCCAGGCGCAGCACGCTTTCGCCCATCGCTGAAAAACGGAAATGGCCGGGTTCGATGATGCCGGCGTGGATCGGACCGACGGCGATTTCGTGTACGCCATCGCCCTCGACACGAACGAAAGCGTAATCCTCGTTTTTGGCCTCGAAACGGGCGTCGGGTGTATCGCGGCGCAAGGGGAAATAATCGACCGGCCAGTTGGCGTGGCGCAACCAGGGGCGTAGATCGCCGGCCTCCGGGCTGGCCCCGGTCAGGTCGCGCACGGCACGTTGCATGCGCTCGGCCGCCGGGAAGGCTAGTGAGAGGTCGGGAAACTCCGG
>CAIVZW010000402.1 GCA_903910495.1 uncultured beta proteobacterium | reverse complement strand
GCGCCTCCTGTCGCCAAACCGCCCCCGCCACCCACGCTGCAACCGACACCCAGAAGCACGGCAAAACGAGAGGTTCAGGCCGCGCAAAGAAAACTCTCGGAGCACCTGTTCTACCCGCCCGAAGCCGTTGCTCGCGGCATCGAGGGTGAAGTGCGCCTGATCCTCAAATTATCCGCCGAGGGCGCTGTTGATGAGGTCAGCATCGCCGCCAGCAGCGGTCACACCCTCCTCGACAACGCCGCCATCAAGGCCGCTTTTGCGATGGGCAGACTGACCGGTGCCAGCTCGCGCGAACTAATCCTGCCGGTCATCTTCCGTCTGCAGTAAGGCCTGCCGGCGCCGGAAAATCACATCCCACACGCCATGCCCGAGACGCAAACCACGCTGCTCGAACTTGGTCAGCGGGCGATAGTCGGGGCGCGGCGCAAAGGCGTCGGCGGCATTCTCCAGCAGCGGTTCGGCTGAAAGCACCGCCAGCATCTGCTCGGCGTAGTTTTCCCAATCGGTGGCGCAGTGGATATAGCCGCCCGCTTGCAGGCGGCTGGCGAGCAGGGCCACCAGCGGCGGCTGGATAAGGCGCCGCTTGTGATGCCGTGCCTTGGGCCACGGATCGGGGAAAAAGATGTGCGCTCCAGCCAACGAAGCGGGCGCAATCATGTCACGCAACACGTCAACCGCATCATGCTGAATGATGCGCTGATTGCTCAGCCCGGCTTCGGCGACCAGCTTGCACAGGCTGCCAACGCCGGGGGTGTGCACTTCAACGCCGAGGTAGTCATTTTCAGGGTGGGCCGTGGCGATGGTCGCCGACGTTTCGCCCATGCCGAAACCGATTTCCAGGATGCGCGGCGCCACCCGCCCGAACACGGCATCAAGATCAAGTATTACTGGCGCGTAGGGCACGCCGATCCTGACCATCATCGCCTCGTGATAGCGCTGTTGCGCGTTCGAAACGCGCCCCTGGCGCAAGACGAAACTGCGGATGGGTCGGTGCGTGGCGCCTTCGCTGCTATCTGGTTTGCTGCCCTGTTCTTCGTTCAAGCCATTCTCGCTCAGGAGCCGATCAGGCCGGTGGTCGGTGACGAAGGATCCGCCGAATAGTATTTGCGCGCCATGCGGCCGGCCAGAAAGGCTTCACGCCCGGCCTCGACGGCCTTCTTCATGGCGCTGCCCATCAGCACCGGGTCTTTGGCATGAGCAATGGCCGTATTCATCAGCACGCCGTCGCAGCCCAGTTCCATGGCAATCGCCGCATCCGACGCCGTGCCGACGCCGGCATCGACGAGCACCGGCACCCTGGCATTGTCGATGATCAGGCGCAGGTTCCACGGATTGACGATGCCCATGCCGGAACCGATCAGCGAGGCCAGCGGCATCACCGCCACGCAGCCGATCTCTTCGAGCATTTTCGCCTGGATCGGGTCGTCGGCGCAGTACACCATCACGTCGAAACCGTCCTTGACCAGTATTTCCGCGGCCTTCAGCGTTTCCGGCATGTTCGGGAAGAGGTTGGTCGGGTCGCCCAGCACTTCGAGCTTGCACAGCGCATGGCCGTCGAGCAGTTCGCGCCCGAGGCGAAGGGTACGCACCGCATCCTCGGCCGTGTAGCAGCCCGCCGTATTGGGCAGGATGGTGAATTCTGCCGGGGGTAAGGCATCGAGAAGATTCGCTTCGCCAGGATTCTGGCCGATGTTCACGCGGCGGATGGCCACCGTGACGATCTGCGCACCCGAAGCGTCGATGGCCGCGCGCGTTTGGGCAAAATCCTTGTATTTGCCGGTTCCGACGAGCAGGCGCGAACGGTAGGTCTTGCCGGCAATGCTCAGGCTATGCAGGGAGGGGGTCATGGGGCTTTCCATTGGCAGGGAAGATGGGCTGGATTAACCGCCGCCAACGGCGACGACGATTTCAATTTGATCATCTTCGGCCAGCATGGTTTCGGCGTGACGTCCGCGCGGCACGATTTCGCCATTGCGTTCGATGGCCATGCGCTTGCCGGTATAGCCCAGTGTTTCAACCAGAGCAGCCACCGTCAGTGGCTCGGTGAATTGGCGGGTTTCGCCGTTGATCGTGATTTTCATTGAGGGAGGATTTTATCACGCGACCCGGCTGATCGCCTTTCACTGGTGGCTCCTTGATCCCGCCGCT
>CAIVZW010000401.1 GCA_903910495.1 uncultured beta proteobacterium | reverse complement strand
TTTGTCGGCGGCTATTCGATCCAGAACAGTATCGCCGATATCTACTGGATGATCGGCTTCGGGATCGTCGGCTATTTCATGAAACGTTACGCCTATCCGGTAGCTCCGCTGGTGCTCGGAGTTATCCTGAGCCCGATCATCGACTCCAATTTCCGGCGCGGCGTACAGATGACGCATGGCAGCGTCATGGGATTTTTTCATGAGATGACAATTAATACGATTCCTCTCGTCCTGCTGGCGATGATGTTCCTGACCCTCGTTGTCGCCAACTCAACAGTGACTGACTGGGTTAAACAGTTGTTCAAGAAAAAGTCTTGAAGGGTAAGTGCATGAGGGAACACAGGGGATGAGAGTAGCGTGGTATCTCGGTTTTGGCTGGGCGTCGATGGCCACACTGGTGGCCAGTGGCGTAGCCATCAATCTGCTGGACGGCTGGGCACGATGGGCGTTGTATGTTCCCTTCTTGCTCGCCGGTCTGCACATGTCGATACGCTTCAGGTCGTTCAGCACCCAGCCGTGGCGTCGGGTGCATGGTCGGGCAATGATTGAATACGGCAAACTGGCTGATCAGGAGTATGCCGCCGCCAAAAAGGAAAGCCGCGACTTCGACGTCATGATTCCCTGCCATGCGCTGGCCGTGCAACTGTTCGGTGCAAACAAGGCCGCCACATTTTCGGCCTTGCTCGACGCGGGAAGAAAAAACTATTACAACAACCTGGTCGATTCGTATCCACAGGTGTTCGTGGACGGCATCAAACACGAGATGCATGGCAAACTGCTCGCCGGCGTACATCGTGACGTGGAGGCCAGTCAGCTTGGGCCGGACATCGTGATTGCCAAGGCCATCGAACTCGGGATTGGCGGGCTGGAAGCAGCGCGCTATTTACAGGCCTTGCTGCTGGGCAGAGTGCGCTAGGGATGCGCTGATTAAATGACGAATTGTCATTCCGGCGAAAGCCGGAATCCAGGAAAATCAAGGTACTGGACACCGGCTTTCGCCGGTGTGACGACTTATTCAGTGTTTCCCTAGACAAGCAGCGGGTTTAGGAACTGAATAGTACTGAGTTGAAGAGGTTCTATCTATTGTTGTTGATCACTGGAGAAGGCAGTAAGGAATTGCCCTGCATAAACGGGGTATCGCAGCAGTAATTTTCACCCACCTGCACTTGACTCGTGCCAGGAATGGATGATGATGGCAGGATCCGATCACCGGGAATACCTTCCGGAGAATTGGTTTTTTAACACAGGGGAAATGTATGAAAATGATCAAATGGTCAAAACTGCTTCTGGCTGCAAGCCTTTTGGCAGCCGGTTTCGTTAGCGCCGACGAGTATCCTGATCGTCCGATCACCGGCGTCATCGCCTGGGGTGCGGGCGGCGGTACGGATACCATCTCGCGCCTGACGACTCCGATTGCCGAAAAAATTCTGAAACAATCCATCGTCCTCGCCAACAAGACTGGTGCAACCGGCGCCATTGCGGCACAGGCGGTTTATTCGGCCAAGGCCGACGGCTATACCGTGATGTTCCACGCGGAAAACCCGCAGTTGTATCAAGTGCTCGGTCTCTCGCCGCTGAGCTATGACGAATTTGAACCCATTATCCTTTCGGTTCAAGGTTCTACGGTGATTGTGGTGCAGAAAGACTCACCCTTCAAGACCTATGATGACCTGATCAAGGCCGCCAAGGCCAGTCCTAGCAAGCTTTCAATCGGCATCAGCGGCGTTGGCGGTCAGCCCTGGGTTACCGGAACCTTGCTCAAGAAGGTCGAGGGCGTGGTCTTCAACCCGGTCGCTTTTGACGGTGACGGCCCGCTGGTTACGGCCATGCTCGGCAAGCAACTGGATGTCAGTGGTCTGTCGGTCGGTGCTGCGTATCAGTACATCAAGAACGGCGACCTGCGGGCTCTGGCGATCATGAAGAATTCGCCCAACTCCTCGCTGCCCGAAATTCCGCCCATCACCAAACTGAATCCGGCATTTAATGAGGTCATGAAAGCCTCGGGATTCTTCTACGGCGTTTATGTTAAGAAGGGAACCCCCCAGCCGATCATCGACAAGTTGACTGCCGCCTACAAGTACGCGCTGAACGACGCCAAATTCGTCGACTATGCCAAGACCAATGGTCTCGATGTCATGGGGCTGAGCGGCAAGGAGGCACGCGCCTTCATGAATACCTGGCGCTCGCAGATGTCGTGGCTGATCTACGATGCCGGCGCAGGAAAGGAATCGCCGGCGAAATTCGGGATTCCGAAGCCTGACGGGAAGTAATGGTGTCAAGAAGCTGACCAATTGCCGGGCCACCGGCAAGACGTCAATATGATGGGCGGTCGATACCGCCCATCAGTTTTCCCGGCATCCCGTTCTGTCAGAGAATTGTGAAAGTATTCCTTACCCGATAGCACTGAACTCAAGGCCCCATTGTCTTCGGGGCTTGTAATTCCAAATTTGCGCGAATAACGCTCAAGAGCGTACGATATTCGCGCAAAAGCATACCAAGGCAGTGATTCTTGCGGCGCGCGTGAACTAAGATGACAAAAAAAAGACGCGTTGCCAAGCGGTGACGTCGCCACAGGAGGCGTTGATGGAATTGTTCGCTGTCCCCAAAAAAACCGCCAGACGCAAGGCCAGCCCGAATCGTCTGCCTTCGCCGCTCGTGGACACCAGCGCTGGCAAAACGAGTGCAGCAAGGAAAGCGGCGTCAAAGAAACTGATCCATGTGCATGGCCAGCCGCTCGGCGACGGCACGTCCCCGCTCATCTGCACGCCTCTTGTGGGCAAGACGCGCGAGGCCATACTCGGCGAACTGGCGATCGTCCTGGCGAAAAAACCCGACCTCATCGAATGGCGCGTCGACTTTTTCGAGGGCATCGGAAACACCCC